>JAAHHL010001223.1 GCA_010672185.1 Caldora sp. SIO3E6
GAGGAAGAAGAATACAATTTTCCTTAACCCTTGGGGTATTTCCATATATAGGTTTTTTTTAGAACCACTACGCCATATATGGGAGTTGACAAAATGCACGACCTTTTAACTTGTCACCGTTGCCTACCACCTAACACCAAATCCGGTTACAATAGAGCCGTTTTGAGCAAACCGTGAAATCTTGCTCTGGGACGTTTCATGAAACGTCTCTACAATGTGGGTCAATAGCAGATGTCCACACTATATGTGCAAAAATGAGATGCACCCGTGTTAATGTGGTTTGGGAAAATTGCTATAGCCAGGACAAATTATGACAGAAATTTTACCTGCTAATGATGAAGCTGCTGTAAGTAAAGCGGTGAATTTACTTGGGAAAGGTGATGTCGTTGTCTTCTCCACCGATACGATTTATGGTATCGGAGCCAGCATTGCCTCTGAATCAGGTATTAAAAAGATCTTTGAGGTGAAATCGCGATCGCCAGACAAACCCCTCATCATTTATGTAGCTGATTTTGAACAACTGCAACAAGTAACTCAAGAAATTCCTGAAACTACCATCTCCTCACTCCGCAAGATTTGGCCGGGGGCTATGTCTGGCATCTTCCCCAAGACTGAAATTGTGCCACCATTTGTGACATCAGGTAAAGACACAGTAGCAGTCAGAATCCCCAACCATCCGCTTTGTTTAGAATTGGTGCGTCGGGTTGGTCATCCCCTAGCGGTAACCAGTGCGAATGTCTCAGGGATGGAGACTCAGAAAACAGCCTCTGAAGTAGCGGCACAATTGGGAGAGAGAGTTCCACTGGTTCTGGATGGAGGACCAAACCCCGAACAACAGCCTTCTACCCTAGTTGATTTTACAGGGTCACCGGCTCAGCTATTGCGGGAGGGGGCCTGGTCTTTCTCCAAACTCCGGCAAGCGATTCCCGATTTGCAAGCTATTCGTGAAAACTTTTAAGAAACACTCTAGCTAATTGCTAATTGCTAATGGCTAATGGCTAATTGCTAATTGCTAATTGCTAATGGCTAATGGCTCTTAAGAAACACTAGGCTAGAAGAGTTATGTAGCAGGACTCCGAGGCAGGAGGGAAGAGGAGTTGACTGTTTTTTCCTTACAATAGCGGCGCAAGTTCGACCCCATACCCTACACCCCACACCCTACACCCTACACCCTACACCCTACACCCTACACCCCTCGCCGCCAGGCGCTCTGGAAATAGTCCCTATCTACTGAACAATAGCGCAAATGGCGGCGCTGATTGTTTATACCTATGGCAGTGCGTCCGTGCATAATACGGTGGTTGTCAAACATTACTAGGTCTCCTGGTTGTAGACCTTGTTGCAGGCAGTATCTTGGATCAGTATAGAGCTGCATTAGCTTTCTGTAGGCAGCATAGAATGGCTCGATAATCTCTTCTGGTAAGTCCAAGGGAGCAGGAAATAGATTGCTAATCCGAACTTCCTGTAAATTACCACCACTATCTAGGGAAAAAACCGGACTACTGAAACGCATATCGATGCGATCGCGATAATATTTGCGGAAGGGAACTTCGTAACGGCACAGTAGCTCAAACGCTTCCTTATCTTCCTGACGCAGCACCTCTGCTATTTGGAAACCATCCACAAAAGTTGACTGACCGCCACCATTTTTATTTGCCATTAAACAGTGGAAAAAAATAATTCCTGGAGGTGCATACTGATAAGCATCATCTGTGTGGGGAATCAGATTAATTTGGGAGTTGGCAACACTTTTCTGGCTTTCTTCTGGATCGACAATAATCTCAAATACACGTCCGTAATTTGTCTCTAATAAAGGACCAAAGGATTGGGCAAAAGATTCAAGTTCTCCCTTATTGGAAGGGACATTACGCACAAAACAAATCCCGTAATCTCTCAGGTGTTTTAGTAGTTGTGACTTACCCGCATCTCTAGTTTTAACTTCTTCATAGGCAATTTGCGGCAGGTTATTAGAAATATTGCTATCCCAAAGAATAGGTCGATGCTGACGGCGCTCTCTCTCGGTAGCAGAATAGCAATGCTGTCGCAACCACTGAGCATCATAGATGCTTTGGTGCCCGTCTGGTTCCCAGACTATTTCTATTGTTTTCCCACTATCCCAATGAACTGACAAAGGTTTTAGATCAAGGGGAACATCAACGATCCGAAAATGCTTTTCCCCATGTCTAGGATCGCCACACTTAGGACAATAACAATTATCTCGCAGCCAAAGATAGTGAAATTGACTGCAATGACCATCAGACCAATGGACAAACAGTTTTCTCTGGTCTTGTTGAACTTGGGAAATTTGATATTCTTGGCACAAATTAATCGCCAAGCTATTATGACTCATCGCTTGCCTATTCCTACTACAAATCCATCATTCGAGTAAAACTTTCGTCCCCACCATAGGTTGTACAAGCCTGTTGCAATACCTCACAGAGACGCTCGGAAAATTCTAGAGATGTGTTGTTAAAAGTTTGATTGAGTTCATTAACTAAACAGGCATCCTTGTGAGCTAAATTCAAGGTAAATGCTGGACCTGGATTTCCTTCTAAGATGGAGGGTAGCAATTTTTCCGCTACCCAGCTACTACCGGAACA
>JAAHHL010001224.1 GCA_010672185.1 Caldora sp. SIO3E6
TTTTTTTGAAAAAATAGCTGAATCTTTAATGAGTCTTTCTCCTCATAAAAGACCTAATTATAAACGAGGTAACAGAGCTGCAACTCTCATTAAATATACATTATAGCCATAGTTGTCACCCCGTCAGCTACCATTAGGAGGAATTTGACCTTTGAGCCAGCTTCCGAGGGATTGAGCAAATTGAATTAATGAGTCATATTGACTCAACTGAGGTCTAAACTCTTCAATTAAACGCTGTAATCGGGCTAATTCTGCCCTTCCATTTTTGCCTCGGTTAACCAATGCTTGTAGAGCAACAGCAATCTCCTCCTCTGTTTGAGTGCGATGTTCCTCTAAATAAACCATTGCTGCCCATTGTTGGGCTTCAAGTTCTTGAACACTGATGTAAGGGTTAGTGTGAGCAAGATGGCGGATGTAACTAATCAAACGACTGGCTACCTTTTGTATCTGCCGATTACCTAGTTCTTGCTCCATCTCTAGCAACAAGTAACTACGTACTGATTGCTTCATCTCATACTGTTCATACCCTACTGGATTACACAAGTCTGAGAGTAAGATGTCTACTTCTGCTATCCAAGGAACCTGGTAGAGCAAAAATTGAGTCCGCAGGTAGTTCAGTAGCTCTGGGGTTAAGATCAAAGGTAGAGCAGCATAGTAAAGCAGTAACCGATAGGAAGGGTGAAAACGACGAACAAACCAATCTACCTGCTGCTTAGCCTGCTTTAGTTCTCTGTCTAGGGAAATATCCCCTTCTCTGGCTGGAATACTGAGTTGTTTGATTCATATTAATTATAAACTCAATTGAGAAGTAGGGGATTTGGAGCGATCGCAATCAAACTTAGACTGAAGTACATGGTTGAGTTGTTGTTTGAGTTCAGGATAGACGATTCCCGGCACACCATCACTGGCTGCAAAAATCGATTTAGCCATCGCCTCAATTTCCGGTGCTGAAAGTCCAATCTTCGGGGCAGTTAAGCCTGAAAAATTAAATAACCAATTCCTAATTTCCTCCTCTGTCCAAGTCTCAAGAGGGATTTCCAAAACCTTTTTACTATCAAAATCTTCTAGTCCACATCCGCAGCATAAGTTTGGCGGTAAGCAAACTTCGGGAACTTGACTATGGACAGCTATAACGCTTACTACTCGGATTAAATGATGTTGCTGGCTAGCTTGCTCTAATCTACATCACCCTCATTTAAGGTATAGCTGAGTTGATTATATACGGCTTCATACTTAGCACATAACACTGCAAAATAGTCTTTTCTAGCTTTCAGTTGGACTTGACGAAAAGATGGTAAAGTATCTAAGGTGTTCGCAAGCGATCGCTGATCCGCCATCCATTGTCCCAACTCCAACCAAGCGGAACTTAGTATGGAAGTAGGAATCAAAAAAGAAGCCTTCGCTTCCTCTCGTTTTCTTTCTGCTGCCACTGCAATTCCTACAACTCCTGCCAATTCCTCATCCCAAACCGGGGCTCCACTGAAACCCGGTTCAACTGAGTAACCAGGAACTTTAATGTCTTCCATTTGTACCCAGCCGTTGGCTAGTTTATCCCGCAGTATTCCAGAAGCCCATACTCCCATTTCTCTTTGCTTAGGGAAACCAAAAATCCGAAAGGGATGTTTCCAGGTATCTGTTACACCAACCAACCTAACTGGATTGCTACTTGCTGGAGAATTGCCATCTAACTTCAATCCAGCAATATCTTCTCCCTGTTCTGGGGATGTCAAAGGTTTTAGTTGAACAGGTCTCCAGAATACTACTTTTGCTGACAAAATTTGACCTGGTGCGATTAAGGGGAAGTCCAAATTAACTTTACCAGCCGGGGCTTCTAGTGTATTCTGTGCCATGTTCAGGGCTTGGGTAACTACATGGGCACAGGTGAGCAGATGGCAGTCTGATACTAGAAAACCTGCTCCAACCACCATACCACTGCTAGGGTGGTAGATCCGGGCAATTGATGACTTAAAAACCTGGAAGTAATTAGCGATCGCCGTCAATTTCTTTCCCCAATTTTACCTCCACTTTATCAGCAGGCTGGTTGAGGTTGCGCAATATTGATACTATTATACATAGAATAATATGATTTTCTTAGGAGCAGGTTTGGTTAATGATTAGTCTGGATAACATTCATTCCTTTACGCAGTTCCAACGTAATGCGAAAGCCTTTGCGGATCAGGTGCGAGATAGCAAAACACCAATAGTACTTACCGTTAATGGTGAGGCGGCGCTTGTGGTGCATGATGCTCATGCCTTTCAGGAACTTCTTGAGCAGCTGCGTAGACTTGAAAAAGAACTTGACACTTTGAAGCTTGAAGCTTTGCGCAGTGATCTTCAAATTGGAATTGAGCAAGCCAATCAAGGAGAATTTTCTCACCAAAGCATTGATCAACTCAAAGCAGAAGGCAGGTATCGTCTAGCGGCAGAGCAACAGAGTTAAATGTATCAGGTCATCCGTACTCGTCAGGCAGACACAGATTTACTTGAAATATGGCTTTACATCGCCAGAAACAATACAGCGCTTTGCACTCTAACAAGTACAGTAGATAGATAAAAGTCCCCCTTAAAACCTAAAACCTAGAACCTAACACCTAAA
>JAAHHL010001225.1 GCA_010672185.1 Caldora sp. SIO3E6
TTAATCCCCAATTACAGATTTTATTCCTAGGTTATCGCTTGGGCGGGTTTTGTATAAACGTTATCGTCAAATGGGTTAACGGTGACCCTAAACCCGCCCTGCTGCCATGCTCCCCAATTAACGCAATTAATCCCCAATTACCAGTTTTATTTCCCAGGTTATCGCTTGGGCGGGTTTTGTATAAACGTTATCGTCAAATGGGCTAAAGGTGACCCTAAACCCGCCCCTACAAATTGACGGAATTTTATCCTAATTCTCGATTATCGATTCCACAAATAAAAGAGTTGCGATCGCGCTTTATTTATTGCTATTATTTTGCATAATGGAAAGTTTGTGCGCCTGTAGTTCGTAGGGGCGGGTTTAGGGATAACCTAGGCCATTTAACCCGAAAGCACTGAAACAGTCAAATCTTATCAGCGAAATTTTTTTAGCGATCGCACTCCGCGTACTGACAAAGCCAATCATTGTTCAAATCTAACCACAACTGTCCGATCTTTTGTAGGGGCGCATTGCGTGCGCCCAACAGCATCTATGTTTCCTAACCAATAAGCCAGATTGTTAATCATTCCGATGCAACCGGATTTGATATCACTCTTGTGAATGACTTAAAGTCTCACCCATCCCCGCTTTGGGGAGTTGTTTTGGAAAGGCAGCTCAACATTCCCCAGGTTCCCCCTGTAGGAAAGTTTCCATCCCCGCTTTGAGGAATTGGTTTGGAAAGAAGTTTGCGTGAAATTGAGATCCCAGATTGTGGAAAGTTTCCATCCTCGCTTTGAGGAATTGGTTTGGAAAGTGCATCCGCACAGCGTTTAGAAAGCATTATTGCTAACCCGTTTCCATCCTCGCTTTGAGGAATTGGTTTGGAAAGTTTTCGCCGCCTTGTAATGTGTGGCAATACCTAATGTTTCCATCCTCGCTTTGAGGAACTGGTTTGGAAAGTTTGCCAATGAAAATGGCGCTGCAGGCCTTACTGGACGTTTCCATCCTCGCTTTGAGGAATTGGTTTGGAAAGCAAGGTCGTTTTCTCTCTTAGGTGCAATCATCGCGTTTCCATCCTCGCTTTGAGGAATTGGTTTGGAAAGTCGCCCGGAAGCCTGCGAAGACCCCTTCAGCTTCGTGTTTCCATCCTCGCTTTGAGGAATTGGTTTGGAAAGAGCTCCCTTCTAGAACCCTTACCAGCAGTGCGTTCGGAATACCCCAATCGACGCATCTGGATAAATCATAACCTATCCTCCAAAAAATTGCAACAAACACACCCCTCAAATTCTCTCCCTGCAAGGCATCGACGCATCTCAACGAAAAATATAGGGTTTCAGCGATTTGGCGAGATACGTCGATAAAGCACAAAATTTTTCCTAAAACCTTGATTACCTATAGCTTTGACAAGAATTGGCAGGTCTTCCATCACTGCTCAGTTATTCTCATAATAACGGGGGTATAGTGCTACGCGCATACATTAGGACAAGATCTTTTCTCTGTGTTCCTCTGTGCCTCTGTGGTTATTAAATTTCGTCAATGTCCTAACCAAAATGCGTAATGCTATATCTAGGGTTTGCTGGATAAATGTCAGAGTTTTAATCAAAAAAATGATTCCTCTTTTACTACTTTAGGTTAGAAGCAAAAGAGGAATCATTTAGCCTAGTTTTTGCTAGATTGAGCAGCAAACTAATCCCTTTGAGGCAAGGATTGATTACTCTGTACTGGCAAAGAAGCCACTGGTTGGGTTTTAACCACCGCAGATTGTAGCATCTGAGTGTTAGCGACCGAATCATTGGCCAAGGTAAATAGGGGGTTTGAGAGAATCCCTGCCAAAGATGTAGCAATCACCGACAGTACCAAACCTACTTGCAAGGGACGCATACCGGGAAGATTCCAGCGGATTTCTGGGTAATTTTTGATCGAGTCGGACATTTCTTGTGGTTCTTTGACTACCATCATCTTGACGACGCGAATGTAGTAGTAAATTGAGACTACACTAGCAATCAAGGCTAATAGTACTAGGCCATAAAGTCCTGCTTGCCAACCTGCCCAAAACAGATAGAGTTTACCGAAAAATCCAGCAAAGGGTGGAATTCCACCTAGGGAGAGTAAACAAATACTTAAGCCGAGAGTCAGGAGTGGATCTTTTTGATAAAGACCAGCATACTCGCTAATCTGATCAGTACCGGTACGTAAGCTGAAGAGAATTACACAGGTAAAACCCCCCAGGTTCATGAACAAGTAAATTAGCAGGTACAACACCATGCTGGCGTAACCAGCTTCACTACTAGCAAGGAAACCAATCATCACGAAACCAGCCTGGGCAATGGAAGAGTAGGCTAGCATCCGTTTCATACTGGTTTGGGTGAGGGCAACTACATTACCCAAAACCATGCTTAAAACTGCTAGGGCAGTGAAGACAAAGTGCCACTGTTCAGTTACTAGAGGAAAAGCAGTGAGCAATAGACGAATGGCTAGGGCAAAGCCAGCTGCTTTAGAGCCAACGGAGAGGAAGGCAACTACTGGAGTGGGAGAGCCTTCGTAAACGTCGGGAGTCCATTGGTGAAAAGGAACTGCGGAAATTTTGAAGGCAATACCTGTAATGGAAAAGACTAAA
>JAAHHL010001226.1 GCA_010672185.1 Caldora sp. SIO3E6
TACTTTCAATAAATCGTGTCAAAGTCTCTTTATCTTCGTCCGAGCGCTGTTGTTCAAGCAGAAAGTTACTCATAGACAAACTTAAGTAATTATACCCAAATTCATTTGTACCATAATTTGCCGCTCTCAAATAGGACTGCTATATTCTAATAATTAGTTCCCGCTGATCCTCAAGAATAAGACCTACTGCTGGCTCATCAGAGAGTTTAGCGATCGCACAATCAAGCCATTCAATTAATTGCTCACAAGTAGCGGTTTTCAGCCAGGTTTGAGCAGCTTTGAGAGCAGCTGCTGGAGGTTGTCCAGCTTGCAGTTGCTGGTAAAATTCCACTATTAGCAGAGCACTAGCAGCCGAGGCAACTGTCCAGAGGGTACTGATAACATGGGTAGCACCGCTTCTGAGGAAAGCACTGACTAGTCCTACATATTCATCTGTAATCGTTTGGTTGCCAGTAACAGCAGTTTCACAAGCAGCCAGACAGATGAGTTGATAGCTACTCAAGTCTAGATTGATAATATCCCGCAATGTCAGTTGATCTGTACCGCTCAAATACAGGCAAGATTGGGCAGGATTGGTGCTATTGTAAGCCCCATGTCCGGTGAAGTGGAAGACTTGATGGGGTTGTCTTAGGCTTTGTTCTACTTGCTCTTTAGTTGCTGCTTCGTTCTCGATGGTATTGATTGAAGGCAGAGGGCAGGAGGCAGGAGGTAGAAGGGGTTCCTGCATTAGCATATTATCTGAAACTCCAATTCCCCCCGTCTCCGCGTCTCCGTGTCTCCGCGTCTCTTCCACCCACAACTTACGGATAAGAGCAGCTTCAACTTCAGCAAAGTCTAATCCTACCAGAGGTTCGGCTTTGCCGTTGATTTCAGGAGTACTTTTCGGGTTTTCTACTAGTAACAGCTGAGATTTACCCTCTTCTGCTCTTTCCTGCTGGGATTGGGATACATGATACTGGAGGCTGGGGAGATAAGTGCAAGGGAAATTATCGAAGAAATAGTGCAGGGGGAGGCGGTGGAGATCCCGGTGGGGGATGAGGATCAGATGTTCAATTTGGTGATTTTCCAGGTATTGTGCGATCGCGTCTATATTCAGAATTGTCCTAAGTTCTGCTAAATTCCCCTCCATTTGGGTACACCAGGAATGGTTGAAACTCTCGGAGGGCGAAGCATTTGGATTGGATATTTTGGGTTGAACCGATGACATATCGCCCAAATGCTTCGCCCCTACATTAGCTTTGGGAACATCAGCTTTAGGAACATCAGCTTTAGGAACATCAGCTTTGGGATTACCATAGGCTTGATATTGTTCGTTCCACTTGCTTAGCCATTTTTCCCATGCCAGGAATTGTCGTAAAGATGGGGAGCGTTGTTCGTTGTGGTCTGGTACAATTTGACTTTCTACGACAATGGGGACAGACGCACCCGGTAGAATAACGAAGGTAGTCAAGGTACTAGGACTAAGATGCCAGTAAATTGCAGCACTATTGGAATCAGCAACAATATCCAATTGTCGCAAACTTCCCATAGCGTAACCATCCCTCTCCCCATCCCCACAATCCCGCTCACAATCCCGCTTCCTATCCCCACAATCCCGTTCACTATCCTGAAAATCCCGAAAATCCCGAAAATCCTGCTCAAAATCCCGCTCCCCATCCCCACAATCCCGTTCACTATCCTGAAAATCCCGAAAATCCCAAAAATCCTGCTCAAAATCCCGCTCCCCATCCCCACAATCCTGCTCAAAATCCTGCTCTCTCCCCAACAGCCAGCGCAAACAAGTATTTTTCCCCCTTTCCGCCAGAGTTAATGCCCCCAGAATATCACCCGACTGGAGAGCCAAATCCACCGTCAACTGGTCAAAGACAGCAGATTTGAGGGCAAGTTTTTGCTTTTGGTATTCTGTCCGTTGGGGTGCTGCCAACATCTTCCGCAACAAATCCGCTCCCTGGCGCTGTAATTGCTGCGCTTTTTCAATATCTCTCAATTCCAGCAACACCCGAATCAAGTCTTGCAGAACTTCTAAGTGCAACTCCTCAAACTCCGGCGGATTGAGAGTTTGCAAAGCTCTTTTATAACTAGCTTCTGCCTTGCGCCAGAAAGAAGAGGCATTGATATCTTCTCGCCCCCGGAAATAGTGTGCTCTACCAATCTGGTGATGCAAAAATCCCCAACCTTCGGGGTGGGTATCTCGGCAAATAGCTTTATCGAGTTCTGCCTGAAAGCTGGCAAGTTTTCCTTCGTAGCCTCGTTGATTGAGTTGAGGATTGAACCGAGGGGGGTGAGACAGGGAATCTTGTTGCAGCTTGGTAATAACTGTTTCGGAGAGTGGTTTTTCGATGAGTTCAAATAGTTCCGGTGGAGGAGGTTGTCGGATTAACTGACTCAGTTCTGCTGGAGGTGATTGCTGGATTTGGGCAATCAGTTCCGGTGCATCTGAATGAGCAAAAGTAGTCAGTAGTAGATCTGTAGAAGTACGGAGGGAGGCTTGGAACTGGGTAAGATGTTGTTCCCAATCATTGGCTTCGAGGCTAGGAATTAATTCTTGAGGAGCATTGCTGACTTCTAAGCGAAAGTGGGAGACAAACAGGTG
>JAAHHL010001227.1 GCA_010672185.1 Caldora sp. SIO3E6
GCCAAAGTCATCTAAAGATGACTCAATCTTCCCAAAAATCTTCAGTCCACTTGAGTGGACTTGAGCTATTAGCCGTGGACTTAAGTCCACGGCGGGTTATGAAATCCAACCAGTCAGCTATGTCTAGGCTTAAGTTGACACCAATGAATGCTTGCGCCCTTCAGTATCTATGTTTTCTAACCAAAAAGCCAAATTTTTAATCATTCCGATACAACCGGAATTGATATCAATTGTAACCACCGTAGGGGCGGGTTTAGCGATAATCTTGCCCATTTTACCCGAATATTGCCATCAAAACCCGCCCTGCTGCAACCTCCCGGTTCAGGTAATTCATCCCCAAATTATCACCAAGCGATTTCGCGTCACATTCATTCCACCCATTCATGGTAAAGTTTGGGGGATAATTTTGGTAACCGCATGGTTATCGACAGGGCGGGTTTTGATTGGAAAATTATCGCAAAATGTGTTAACGGCGACCCTAAACCCGCCCCTACAAATTCCTAATTATACATTCTCCAGGGCGGGTTTTGATTGGAAAATTATCGCAAAATGCGTTAACGGTGACCCTAAACCCGCCCCTACAAATTCCTAATTATACATTCTCCAGGGCGGGTTTTGATTGGAAAATTATCGCAAAATGCGTTAACGGTGACCCTAAACCCGCCCCTACAAATTTACGCAATTTCATTATCAATTATCAATTATCAATTATCCATTATCCATTATCCATTAATGCTCTAAATCTTGGCTCATCTCGAATACTGTCAAAATCTGGGTTGGATTTTGCTTCCCTTCGACTTAATCCAGGTTTGATATCGATCGCTTTTTCCAGATTATTGAGCGCTGGTTCAAGTTCTCCTTGTAAGGCATAGCAACAGGCTTTACCATAGTAGCCACTTACATGTTTAGGGTCTTGCTTAATTGCCTGCTCACAATCAGCAAGGGCTTCGGTGTATCTACCTGCTCTGGCTAAAATGATACCACGATTTGCTTTGTATAACGCTTCTTGAGGTTCCAGATTGATTGCCTTATCAATAACTACAATCGCTTGCTCAAAATCTTTGAGTAAGCTCAATGTTAGTGCTTGAGAATTGAGGTAATCAGATTGTTTAGGATCAATTTTTAAAGCTTGAGCGCAAGCAGCAAGTGATTCCTCATATTGCTGTAGATTACGGAGTGCATCCCCTCGATTGATCCAGGCATTAGCAGAGCTATTATTTAGGGCAATTGCTTTTTCTAAACTTTCCAGTGCTTCCTCATATCGCTCTAGATTATTGAGTGTATACCCTAAATCTTCCCAAGAAATAGCAAATTTAGGATCGAGGTTAGTTGCTTTTTCCAAACTCTCCCGTGCTTCCTCATACCGCTCTAGATTATTGAGTGCATTCCCTAGATACATCCAAGCGTTAACAAACTTAGGATCGAGGTCAATCACTTTTTCCAAACTTTCCAATACTTTCTCATATCGCCCTAGACTACCGAGTGCATATCCTAGATTTAACCAAGCATCAACAAATTGAGGATTGAGTTCAATCGCCTTCTGATAGCAATCTAGTGAATCTTCATAACCTTTAGCACTTATCAGCAAGTTACCAAGATTAAAAAAAAGACTATGCGCCACTTGTGGGCGACAGTGAGTTGAGACTTGTTCAACCTGATTTTTGGCTTGCAAGAGAGAATCAGTTATTTCCCTCAATTTATTGGAACGCAAAGCCTTATAAATCAGTCCTACAGACTTACCCAAGCCATCTTCCAAATTACCCACATATCCCAACAGGGATTGAATCGATGCTTCAAGTGGTTTTGAGAAGGCTTCAACTGCTTCTGAAGGAAGATACTGACCTTCAAACTTAATTTTGTAGCTCTTAGGAGATTGATTTAGAAAAAGCCAGCCCAAACTGAGAACTATTCCCGCATCTTCCAAAAATGTATTTGTTGCCCTAGGAAGCAGATTCCGATTCTCTTCACTAATCTCTGCCTCAATAAAAGCTAAGGGAGCTGTAAATACATCTGGCTCTTGCAGATAAACTGCAACAAAAACCCGTTCAATATATTGTTGTAATCCTTCCTTGCCCTTACCAAACAGACTGTAGTAGAGAAACTCGGCGATAAGTTCTCGCCACTCTTCATCTTTATAGGGATCGGGTAAAAGACTGTGGGGAGCAAAAAGGTCATCTGCTTGTTGCTTGAAGTAATCGGCGAGTAGAGCATTGGTTCGACGAAACTGGTTGCGGTAGTCTTGATAATAGGACTGCCGAAAGACATCCCGCGCTACATCATCTAAGCGATAGTACCCTTGGCTTGACTCAACGAAGTCTGAGTTTTTCAGCCATTCAAAGTAAACCTCAAGTTGCTCAGCATCCTCTTGTAAACCCAAGCCATCCTTCCCCAGTAAATATTGCAGGATTTCTGCATTAAACCAGCGGCAACAAGCTACCACCTGCAATATCTTCCGCTGCTGTACATCTATCCCCTGTAACAATAACTTAGCGATCGCTTGATTCCCTTGGGAAAAGTCAAGTTCCTTACCTTGCTCTTGTTGTTCCCTTACCCAATTGAGATAATAGGGTAATCCCTGAGTCACTTTGTG
>JAAHHL010001228.1 GCA_010672185.1 Caldora sp. SIO3E6
CCCGATTTTCTGCCCAATTAATAAGTTTTACCAATATGTCTTAATATAGGCATTTGACAAGTAATTTAAAATCTGCACTTTTAATAAATTTCTGAAAATACGACGTTCTCTTCTCCTATGCTGGCCACCAAACATAGAGCCAAAGGCAATCTCCCTCTCTTCTGTATCCTTGGAAATTTCTTTGGCAGATATCTATAACAAGGTTGACTTTGAAGAATTAGACTCAGAAGCTATACCAGAAAGGTGAATGCTGAGGTGCTGAGGTGCTAAAGGAGCAGATGTCCACACCTATATGTGCACAAATGAGATGCACCTTGGAGTCCTCTGCCTTCTGCCTTCTTGTACTAGGATAGAACTATATAGCAATCATCAATATCTTCTTAACAAACGACTGTGAACCAAAACAATCCAAATTTATTGCAATTAAATCTATCTGGCGCAGGCTGTTGGCTCACCATATTAGCAACATTTTTGCTGGTCGGAACAGTTGGTTTAGGCTTTGTGGTCAAAGGTATTTTGCTTTTGATTGGCTTATTGTTGATCTTACCAGTGATGGGCTGGCTAGGATTGCGCTGGTGGCTGGATCGCAACTTAATCAAAGATCAATGTCCAGCTTGTGGCTATAGCTTCACTGCTGTGAATCAAACTCAATGCCAGTGTCCTAACTGTGGGGAAACTTTGAAAATAGAACAGGGGCATTTTGTTCGTTTTAATCCTCCCGGTACAATTGATGTGGAGGCAGTAGATGTCTCAGTTAAGCAGATTGAGGATTGAAGAAGCTCACAAAAGAGGAGTTACAAGAGCTAACAAGGATTTGCTGCAATTTGTCAAATCTGTGCTATGATCACAAAAGTGACATTTGAGCCACAGCTGCGGGCGTAGTTTAGTGGTAAAACCTTAGCCTTCCAAGCTAATGATACGAGTTCGATTCTCGTCGCCCGCTTTTCAATCAAACCTAGATATATCAAGCTTTTGAGCGATAACTGGAGTTTAGACTAACTCAAAAATTACCCCATATGTAGCGTGATTTTTCAATTTATAACCACTATATATGGTGTAAGACCGGCATTTAGTCTAAACTCCAGGCGATAAGGTTAATCTGATTAAATGGCTGGTAACTTGGGTATGATAAATACTTCTCCGCGTCTGGAATGTCAGCTTTAACGATAAGTATTCAACTGGACATGATATTAGAGGGCAATTCAGACTGCCGCAAATTCCGTCAAACGACGAGCATTTGGATCGTGGAATCCCATGACAATCGATTTCTTCGATACACCTAACTCCACTAACTCATTGGCAATGCCCACTTCAGTGCCATCGTGTTGAATCCAGATTTTATCACCCTTGATATCAATATGGATCAAACAGCTAAAAACACGGCGATCGCCATCCCATCCAATTGTGGCAATCTGATAATGGTCATTTTGGGTATCAAAAATAGTAAATTGCTCAAGATCGCCATAAGAAGGCTTCAGTTGATTATGCTCTGTCAATAGTTGTTGAATCCACTGACGGTATTGATCTAGTTTTTCCATTCTACAATCACCTCTTGATCAGGATCGAAGACGAGAAGCTTAACATTGTATTCAGCAATGCTCAACTGTGCTAATTCTCCTATGAAAAAGTTGCGATATATCTTTGCCGGAATAGCAAGAAAGAGTATCCTATGGGGTTCTTTGACTTTTAGCGCAACTCGATAATTGAGAAATTGACCTAGTGCTCTATGGAATTCTGATGTCAGGGAGGGAGCTAAAAAGCTTTTAATTTCAACCGCAATTTGGGTACTATCTCTTTGGGCAGCAATTAAACGCTCTGCACCCAAATCAACCTCCAAACGACCAGAAGATAATTCTAAAATAAGTGGGTCATGGGTAATAAGCCAGCCATCTTTTTTAAGGGCGACAATAACGGTATTATGGTAAATATCTTTGGCAGTCATAGTGTACTCAAAGATTCATCTTCTGTTCCAAGTCTTCTGGAGGATAGTCAAAGATAGGAATGCTAACCTTACTAAGCAGTTCTATTTTACCAAGGATATACTCAGAAACGCATAATTCTTGTACAAAGAGGACTTAGCATGATTTGAGATTATCCTATAATAACCGGATGTGACGTGAGGATGCGATCGCTTCTCTAATATTGGGTAATCTAGAAATCATAGCCCAGAGAATTCCACCCTACCAAAACCGAGGAAAAACGAGGATGACCATTCAAGTTACTGGCGTTATCGAATACCGAGAAATCGGAACAGGTGCTTGGGCATTAGTTGCCGAATCCGGGGAAACCTATGAACTGAAGGATGCACCGCCGGAGTTACAGCAACCACAACTTAAAGTACGAGTAGAAGGATTAATCCGAGATGATATCATGACTATGGCTATGATTGGCCCAGTATTGGAAGTCCAGTCATTTGAGGTGCTCTGTTAACCCCTCCAGGTGATGAACAATTTTTCATTGGGACTGCCTGACTTGAAAGAGACGCGGGGACGCACCGGACACGGAGACGCGGGGACGCGGGGACGCGGGGACGCACCGGACACGGTGACGCGGAGACGCGGGGAGGCACCGGACACGGTGACGCGGA
>JAAHHL010001229.1 GCA_010672185.1 Caldora sp. SIO3E6
TCATCAAAAAGGAACAAGTAGAATGCCCAAAAGGCAGGTAATTGGATTGAGCGAGTCCTTGGGCATCGTATACTGGAGAAATGGTTAACTCTTGCCAGAAAGGAGTCCCATCTTTGCGGAAATTACGCAGCACTGTTTGGCAGTTTCGCTTTTCGGCAATAGCTTTACTTATTTCTATTCCCTGCCAAAAATGACACTTTTCACCAACTACTTCTTTGGCTGTGTAACCAGTAATGTTCTCAAATCCGGAATTGACGTAGACGACAGGGTTATCTGGCAGTTGGGCATCGGTAATAACGATACCATTGGAGGAAGCTGCGATCGCTCTGTCTAAGAGTCGCAGTTGTCTTTCGGCAGTAATGCGAACTTCTATTTCTTGTTGCAATCGCCGATTTTGCTCTTCTAGCTGTTTTTTCAGCCTTTGCTTAGCTAGATGTACCTCAACTCTGGCCATTACTTCCTCAGGTTGAAAGGGTTTGGTAATATAGTCTATGGCACCGAGGGAAAAACCTTTGACTTTATTAGATACTTCATTGAGGGCTGTCAGAAAAATGACTGGAATGTCTTGAGTCTGTTGATCTGCTTTTAGTTGCTCACAGACTTGATAGCCATCTATACCGGGCATAACAATGTCCAGTAAAATTAAGTCGGGAGGTTCTGCTAAGGCTGCAACTATTGCCGATTGACCATCCAGCGCCGGTCTAACCTCGTACTCTTTCTCTATTAACAGCTCTGTTAACAAGTGTAAATTCTCTTCACTATCATCTACAATAAGAATTGTTTCTGGGGAATAATAATTGTTCATTTTACATTGCACTGTGTGGCTTGCTTAATCAGGTTGGCAATTATATGATACTTAAAGCCATGGGCTAAAGTTGCTAAAGCATCTGCTAGAGGAGTATTGAGAGCACGAACTTCCTCAATTAAGCTATTTACCTGAGTCATTTTTGAACGAATAGCGGCTGCTTCTAAAGCATGGAGTAAATCCTTCGGTAGAACTGCCAGGTTAGTTGGTGTGAGCAGAGCTGGCATCTGTTGTGTAGAAGCAGCTTTTGGTCGGTGGTAGATTTGCCTGTTATCTTCTTCATAAAGATAACGTACCCCCAAGTGCTTATTTATTGTCTCAAAAATATTTGTCTCGTGGAAAGGTTTAGGGACAAAATCATCGCAGCCAAGGTCGAGCACAACTGCCTTATGTTCTTCTAAAACACTGGCGGTAAAGGCAATCACCGCAGTAGCTTGACCTCTAGTGGTAGATTTAATCTGTGTCGTTGCTTCATAGCCATCCATTACAGGCATCCGCATATCCATAAAGATCAGATCCGGTTCCCACTCTTGCCAAATAGCGATCGCTTCTTGACCATTGGTTGCTTCCTGCAGCAAAAAACCTAGAGGATTGAGGAGTTTAATTAACAATTGGCGATTGGTGGCTTTGTCATCCACCACTAAAATTTTGTAGCGGGGTTGGTTTGGAGCTAGAGCAACGATCTTGCGGGTGGGCTGGTTCGGAGCTATCTTTTTAGTATCTCCTAAGGGAGCTTGAATATCAAAAATAAAGCTACTGCCTACACCCACTTGACTATTAACCTTAATTTCACCTCCCATCAACTGCACAAATTGACGACTAATCGCTAAGCCTAACCCTGTTCCTTCCTGGGTATCTTTCCCGGTTTGGGTTTGGTTGAAAGCTTGAAATAACTGCTCTTGTTCTTCTGTGGCAATACCTGAACCGGTATCTTCAACTTCAAATTGAATTGTTATTGGTTGTTTGTTGTTTGTTGTTTGTTGTTTGTTGTTTGTTATTGGTTGTTGGTCTTTTACTTGACCATTGACAAATGACAAATGACCCTTGACAAATGACAATTTCGTTGTAACTCGTAAAGTAACAGTACCTTCTGTGGTAAATTTGAGAGCATTGTTGAGCAAGTTAATTAAAACTTGGCGTAATTTTAGTAAGTCTGTATAAAGATAACGAGGGACATCTTGCTCTCGCTCCAAGAGTAATCGTAAACCTTGACTTTCGGCTTGCAACCGAAACATATCTGCGGTTTGGTCGAGCAAATTCCAGAGGTCGAAATTTTGGGGATTTAGGGTTGTCTTTCCCGCTTCAATTTTGGAGAGGTCTAAAACATTGTTGATCAGGCTCAACAGATGTTCACCACTTTGGTTAATAATGCGAATATTATCTCGATGAGCGGGGGTTAGTTCTGGAGCACGAGTTAATAAGTGGGAAAATCCCAAAATCGCATTTAGCGGGGAGCGTAATTCATGACTCATGTTAGCAATAAAAGCGCTTTTAGCTTGGTTTGCCACCTCGGCTTTTTCTTTCGCTACTGCCAATTGTCGATTGGACTCAGTGAGTTCAACAGTCCGCTCTGCTACTCGTTGTTCTAGAGTTTTAAAGGCAGCTTGTAGTTGGGTTGCCATGGTGCTAAAAGATTGAGTGAGCTCTCCAAGTTCATCTTGACGAGAACTATCTACTTCAGTCTCTTGCTCCCATTGACCCTCACGCAGATTTTTTGCCGCTTGATTCAACTTCAAAATTGGTTGTGTAATCCAACGTGCGGTAAAAACCCCCAGAATAG
>JAAHHL010000123.1 GCA_010672185.1 Caldora sp. SIO3E6
TGGGGGGATGGGGAGAAAATTTTGCTGGGTTCTAGTAGTAATTTCTTTAACTTCTCTGATCCCATGCAACTAGTGGCTGCGGTAGGAGATCCCATGCAGATTGTGGCGGCGGGTATGGCGATTGCTGCTAGTGGTAGTTGTGGGGTTTTACTGGCTGGTGGAACACAAATGCTAGCGGTTTATGCCTTAGCGCAGGCTTTGACAATGCCGAATTCTGGCATCTTGCAAAAATATTCCTTAAACTGGCAACCGGCACAAGTGGTAGTGGGAACAACCCGTTGGGTGGCAGAAGATCCTACTGGTGACACGGTGGGATTAGCGCAGGAAATTGGCAATGTCGCACTAATGGCAACCTTATTGAATATGGCAACCTCTCGTTATCCTCAACTGCAAGCTTATGAGCAGGGATATGTTAAAGAGGGAGTGGCGGCTGGGGGATGTGCGATCGCATCCTCTTTATATAGAGGTTGGGACTCGGTTCGGTTACTCCAAGCGATCGAAACTCTAATATATCGAGCTTGGGAGAATAAGTCGATTGATTCAGGTTTGTGTTAAGTTTCGCTCCCTCAATTCTAAATTCTAAATTCTAAATTCTCCTCCTGCCTCCTGAAGAGCTCCTGAGGAGCGCTTCGCACCCCCAATTGAATAGGAGAAACATTATTTCCTACCTACCTTCTACCTCCTTCCTCCTTCCTCACCTCCTGCCTCCTGCCTCCTGCCTCCTGTTTCTCTAGAGGATACAAAAAAACCGTCCTTTCAGGGACGGTACTTGAAACCCATTGTTTGCAGTCACAATATCAGCCGATGTTTTATGTTAAGTTTGCTCAACATCGGGGAATAATTTCTTAGTGAGGAGGGAAAACTTGTTAAACATTCCTGACATGGTGACACTTTCCTGACATAATGGAATTGGGTTGTCCGATGCCAGGATTAATTGAGCCGCACAACTCAGTCTAGGCCGAGATAACTTGCTTCTGCTTCTAGCTTACGAATCAGAGTTTCGTTGCCATTAGCTCTAGCTAACTCTAAACGATGCTCCAAATTTTTCTTCAGGCTATCCCGGTGGTTCGCGGTAGATCTTGTTACTTTTTTACGCAGATTTTTGTTCAGGCCAAACATTATTTTATGCTCAATTCATGTAATCTTTCATTTTTTATAAACTAGCATGGACAAAATATGAAAGTAAAGTAAAAAAGTATTGTTTGATACAGAAATTTACAAAACATTGAGTATATATGCTCACGGGGTGACAAGCAACTTAGACTCTTCTCTTAGGAAACACTCTGGCTAATGGCTAATGGCTAATGGCTAATGGCTAATGGCTAATGGCTAATGGCTAATTGCTATCGAGAAACACATTAAATTACCAAGGACTGCCAATCATGGTAAAACCTGACCAAAAGTAGGGATGCTGGAAATCTTGGTTTGTTAGCTGAGCTAATTCTGGTGGTAAAGATACTGACTGGCTGTCTGTAATTAATTTTCCTTCTTCGAGATATACTTCCCCTTTCAGCATGGCTAGTTGTGCTTGCTGCAAAGCTTCCGCTTTAATTGCTGCTGGCTTCAGCTGTTGGTATAGCTGCATCATCAATCCCAGGGTTCCGTGATCACTGACATACCATAAACTGCCTACAGCGGACTTAACGCCAGCTTTGACGGCTAACCCCGCAAAGCCTAATTCCGCTTCTTCACTTCCCAATGCTGTTCGACAAGCACTTAAGACTAGTAGTTCTACTGGTGGGTTATTCCAACCTAATTGAGACAATTGGTTCAGCCGCAGTTTGGTATTCCAAAGTTGAATGTAGGAGTTAGTGAGTTTCCCTGGTTTAAAATCAGCATGAGTCGCTAAATGAATTATGCCAAAGGGTTGTTGCCGTCGCTGAGCATTGAGGTTTTCTAGGGTAAAAGCATTGTTGAGGAAAGACTTACCCTGCCACAGGGAAGAAGTGATTAGTGATAACTCTGTCGGCACTGCCGGTAAAGGTTTTCGATGAGGAAACTCTGCTGCTCCCATGGCCAAAACTTGCAAATTTTTCACATTTTGGTAACGAGTATCACTAAGGCTGAGACTAGGCATCAACCCAATACTATATTTTTCAATCAGAAACTCTTGACCATTATGAAAAGCTGCAATAGGAATGGATCGCAAGCCGTTGTCTAGAATAAAGACTAAATTATTAATACCTCGCGCTTGTAGATCTGCTTCTAGAGGTGTTACTACCCAATCATAAAGCTGTTTAGCAGAAGTCTGGTAGTCTTGGCTCTGGAAATCAGTCACTTCCGAACGAAATTCCATCGCAACACTGAGGACTTGCCGACGAGTAGTCCTTTCTACCCGGTGGCGCACTACTGGCTCCTTAGCTGTTACCAGGATTAATTCCAACTGATCTTGAGAATTTTGATGGGAGGAAGGTGCTCCTGGTGTAACTGTCTGGGGAACAAAAGCCACATAGATAAATGCTGCTTTAACTCCAGTTTCTTCTTCTATGTTGAGCAGAAGCTCACGAGTTTGCCTTAGTGTTGTCAGTGGAATGTCGGTAGGTAGCTCCAAATATTCCTGAAACTGCAATGTGAAGCGCTCTTCAAATGCAGAAATAGATTGAGATTCAGATTCAGCTACATCTGAAGATGAGTTTGTACTAGACTGCTCATTGTCGGAGATAGATTGCTCATTACTAGTTTCAGCCACACTGGTATTATCGGTTTCGGCAACAGTAGTATTGGTGTCAGCAGTACTGGTATTATCGGTTTCGGCAACAGTAGTATTGGTGTCAGCAGTACTGGTATTATCGATTTCGACAACAGTAGTATTGGCTTCAGCCGCACTGGTATTATCAGTTTCGGCAACAGTAGTATTGGCTTCAGCCACACTGGTATTATCGGTTTCGGCAACAGTAGTATTGGCTTCAGCCACACTGGTATTATCGGTTTCGGCAACAGTAGTATTGGCTTCAGCCACACTGGTATTATCGGTTTCGGCAACAGTAGTATTGGCTTCAGCAGTACTGGTATTATCGGTTTCGACAACAGTAGTATTGGCTTCAGCAGTACTGGTATTATCGGTTTCGACAACAGTAGTATTGGCTTCAGCAGTACTGGTATTATCGGTTTCGGCAACAATAGTATTGGCTTCAGCCGCACTATTATCCTCTACCTCAGTGGGACTAGCACTTTCCGTCTCAATAGCACTAGTATCTTCCACCTCAATGAGACTAGCACTTTCCGTCTCAATAGCACTAGTATCTTCCACCTCAATGGGACTACTATTGCCTCTATCAGGAGGATTAATGATTGGGTAAAACGCACTAATATTAAGGCTGTCAATCGAAGGTGTATCAGAACTACTACTGGAATTGCTACCGGAATTGCTACTGGAACTACTACTGGAATTATTACTGGAACTACTACCGGAATTACTACTGGAATTGCTACCGGGATTTGTTCCAGGGTTTGTTCCAGGATTCGTACCGGGATTCGTTCCAGGATTGGTGCCGGGATTGGTGCCAGGATTTGTTCCAGGATTGGTATTTGCTGTTATCGTAGGTGTACCTGCGGCATCCCCCGGTCCCTGCTCCTGTTGATTTATATCACCGTTGATAATGGTGCCACCAGCAGTCAGAGTTACTGCACCCGAATCACCGGGTCCTTGCTCACTAGTATCTATATCACCAACATTAATATTACCTCCAGCAGACAATTCCACAAAACCGGCATTACCTGGCCCTTGGTCACTCGTACTTATATTATTAGTAGTAATGTCACCAGTGGCAGATAAGATTACCGGACCAGCATCTCCTTGACCTTGATTAGAAGTATTGATATTCCCTACATTGATGCTTCCTGGTGATGAGGTTACTCCTTGATTATCAGGAGTATTAGAAGCATTTACCAACTCAGACAAACCAGCTCGCAAAATCAATGCGGGAAAGCTCGTTAAAATAGCAATATCCGGATCAGAGCCAGAAAGGGAAGTATCTGGTCCCGTAATAGTGATATTTCCCGCATTAATACTGCCAGTAGACTCCACCTTCAGCGCTACACCAGTATAATCACCAAAGGTAACATCCCCATTGGAACTAATTATCGGGTCGAAATAGCTCACAAAATTGCCAGGGCCACCTGCTAAATTAAGAATAGAGAAACTACCTCCACTAGCAAAGTGAGAATCTCCGGAAATATCGCCATCACTGACTAATCTTAGGTTACCTCCACTCTGGAAAGGTGTCTGAGGATGATTTAATGCCAACAAATCAATATTCTGATTGCCTTGAATATGGAGATTTCCCCCTGCACTAGCCAGAAAGGGATTAGCTAGACTGTCTCGTACCCTTACTGTATCCCGCGCTAGCAAATTTAAGTCACCAGTGGTTTGTAGTTGGCTCTCGACTAAAGTAAGATTATTCTCAGCTGAGAGGGTTGCTGTCTGAGCGATCGCATTCTTGAGTAAGACATCTCCATTTCCCACTAAAATACCGGACTCAACCAGTTGTACTTGTCCAGCATCGTTAACGACAACAGTTGTGGTGGGATTGTTACCAGTGAGCAACTGTGGCAAGGAGAGGGGAGTGATCGGTGAAGTTGGTTGAGGAATTTCTATACTGAGGAGATATCCTGGTTGGCTCAGGCGTAGCATACTTTCACCAGGGACTGCTTCGACAATAATTTGTCCCCCTAGTGCCTCCAAGTTACCGGTACTGATAACAGTGCCACCCACTAACGTTAAGTCAGAGCCTGTTGTTACAGTTAGTTGAGCAGCGTTGACAATCGCTCCCGGTGTTTGGGAATTGCTAAAGCTCAAGGTATTGGGTGTTCCCACTAAAGTTGCATAGTCATTCACTCCAGTGGCATTAAACCAGTTGTCGCCAAAACCAATACCAGTAGCAGTGGTAGCAGTAAAAGAAGCAGGAACATCTAAACGAGCATTGGCACCAAAGATAATGCCAGCAGGATTCATTAAGAAAAGATGGGAATTACCCCCCGTAACCTGGAGCAAACCATCAATTACAGAAGCTTCACCGCCGGTAACCCGGGATAAAATATTCTGAATAGCTGGGTTAGAGAGGAAGTTTACTGTTTGGTTAGGTTCTAGACCAAATTGAGAGAAGCTATGAAAAAGATTAGCACCATCCCCAGAAACTTGACCCCCCTGAATCTCGAAGTTTTGTCCTTGAGGTATCACCACTGTTCCTGTAGCATCATTTGCTGGCACAATAGGTTGTGCTAGTGCGACAGTTGGGAACAAACTAGCCACGAAAGACAAAAGTAAATATTTATTTCTTTTGGCTTTTTTTTTGAACATTGCTAATAATATTAGTGACCATAAATCAGCTTATTCAGAACCATACTAATGGCGCGACACAGCTAAAAATGAGTAATGAGTAATGAGTAATGAGTAATGAGTAATGAGTGATGAGTAGATATAGATTTTTCCCTCTCTCCCTCAGCTCCCTCAGCTCCCTCAGCTTTCTAAACTACCATTTTAGGTAGTGCGAGCATCTTGCTCGCTAGAGGTATATAAAAAGCGAGCAAGATGTTTGCGCTACGCGCACGCTACGCGAACGCACTACATCTATTTCACTATTTTAGCTGTGTCAGTCCACTAATAAGCTGTTATGCATTTAAATGGTAGATTAGTCATGACGCAATGGACGCGGAGATTGGAACTAAGTATTCTAAATGCGTCTTAGCTTAGGTGAGGGATCATTACCTCATAAAAAGTAAATTGTTTTTATTGCTTCAGCTTAACACTGTTGTTTTACTTATTGCCACTAAATTACCTAATAGCACTTGTGTTGCCAATTTAAACACACATACTCAAGAAAGGTCAACTGTCAAAAGATATATAAGATTTTTTATAAATACACTACATATTTCTTTTCAAATAAAACCAGGGACTAAGCAAGCTACTGACAAAAAATTCCAACTCACAAGCAGCAACTAAATCCGACTCGTATTGACCTCTGTATTGCAGCCAATGTCGCATAATCCGACGCAAATTACCTAGTATAATCCTCGTAATAATAACGGGTTTTCGCCAACTGCTAGCCTTAGTAAGGCGGAGAGTACAGACATTTAAACCAGCACTCCGAATCAAAGAAATTAGGTAGTCTCTTTCGAGTCGTGAGGCGGGTATTTGATGAGTAATAGACATTTGGGGATTGTACCAAATTTCCCAACCTGCCTCTCCGATGTGAATCATCCCTTCAAAATCTTCTCCTTTTGCTGACAAGGATTTTCCTACAGGGCCTTGCAGCACTAATTGCTCAGGAACATGTTCTAACCAGACTTGTTTGCGGATTACCATCCCTGCACCAGCCGGTAGATTCAGAGTATGGTGATCATACAAACGGGGTTGGGAGCCATGTTTCTTAATAGCGAGAAAAGCCTGAATTCTTTTAAAGTTTTTTGGAGGGTCAACTTCAAATTTTCCGTTAACCTGACTACCAAGAACACCAGCTTGGGGATGAGATTGAGCAAAAGAGTAAGCAGCACTAACCCAGTTAGCATCGGGAAAATTATCGTCGTCTAAAAAACCAATCAGTTTACCTCTAGCTTCTCTGATAGCCCTCCATCTGGCATGGATTGCTCCTTGTTGCGGTTCAAAATAATATCTGAGGGGATAGGGTTGACACCAATTTGACTGATACTCTTGAACAACTTTGGCTGTATTGTCAGTACTGTTGTTATCAACCACTACAATTTCCCAACTAATGTTCTGAGTATCTAGTTGCGATCGCAGTTTGTCTAAAATAAGCTGTAAATTCTCCTGGCTGTTGTAAGCGCGAATAGCAACAGTCATATCTAGAGAACTATCTTGCTCTTCTTGGTAATCTAAATTTTGCTCTGTTTTCATCGAAAAAATGGGTCTGAAACCCCGTCCTAGAAGGACGGCTTGAAAGTCTGCTAAAATAGTAACCACTGGGTCCACTAGAGGGTTAGGTTAAGGGATGATGAGCAAAGTGCGAAAAGTCCTACCAATTCAGCTAATCCCGCAGGAGCCTCACGTCTCACCCCGATAGGGGGGGCTCACAAGGGTAGGTTTTTTACATAAGATACTAGGGCGTGTCTTCAAAGTCAAAAATCGGATGTAGGGGCGTTTGCGAAGCATGGTGCTTTAGCAGCAAAGCATTTGGGCGATAATTCATCGGTAAAACCCAAGTCATACAATCCAAATGCTGACGCTCCTTACGTCGCTAACGCTACGCTAACGCCCTCCGGCAGTTTGAAAACATGCCCTAGCCTCTCCCAGGAGGGGAACAAGAGAATTGTGGTAAATTGGGCGAAGTGACGGGCAAAATACCTGTTCCACAAAAAACCAATGATTGAATTTGGTTCTTTCGCCTATCAGAGGTAGATCATAACCTCAGCAATCAAACATTGGAGTACTACTCCACCTTACCAAAACTCAGATCTTGCACCAAGCCCAAAAAATCGAAAAAACCGGATTTTGAGAGGCTGAAACCCTATTGAATTCGTTGCAATTTTGCTCAAAATCCGGTTTTCAACATCAGGTGCAAGATCTGAGCAAAACGCTCAGGAGGCCAAAGACGGAAAACTACCTTACCTAAAATTTGCTTTTTAGGTACTAAGACTATTTGGAGCTGATCACCATTACTTGCATCTTTGCCTAAGGCAGCAAGAAAAAATAAATTTTACACTTTTTCCCTAAATTACCCAATTTAGATCCAGTATAAAAGACAGACTGTTCAACTTATTTCTGCTCAATGCCTAAGACTAAGTTGGGAGGATTAAACCTTAACTTCTACATCCCCAGCAAAATGCCTGCGCAGAGCATCGTGAAGAAAACGATAGCGCCCACCCACTTGTTGAATTAATCTGCGATCGTGAGCATACTTGAGAAATCGGGCATAGTTCCAGGGAATTACTCCCCTCTGGTAAAGAATCAGTCGCAGTGCTAGGTGAGGAATCCAGTCTTGAATTCCAGTTAGGATGCCCACAATGAGCCCAACCGTCAAGCCTAAATCTAAAGAGTCAATCAAGCCAAAACCGACTCCTGTAGCCAGATAAGATAGCGAATAAATTAACATACCCAAAGGACAGGTCAACAGAGTAATAATCAAAGTACTTTTGACAGATTCTTTGATTCCTTGATTTGGAACTTTTAATACTTTTACGTCAATTTTAAAGCCAACTGAAGCCAGAGCAAAAATCAGCCAAAAATTTAGAAAAAAAATTAGTGGTTTAATTACCTCCATCAGGACTATTGACCCTCCACTTAGCCATACAGTCAGAACTATCAGACCTCCAAGTAGCACATGAATTATACCTACACTTAGACCTCCAATTATTCCTACAATCAGCGACAACAAAGAAAAACCAATGCCTTTAGGTTCTATATGATTTTTGCTAAAGTCTTCTCCAATCAACCCACAAATCAGCCCTATAGTCAGCCACTGAATCAGCAGTACAATCAACAGTACAATTGACCTGGAAATTAGTCCACAAATAAATCCAAAAATCAGTCCACAAATCAGGAATTTAATCAACGTAAACGCAAAGCTTTCGCAACCAGAATACAACCAATAAGGTTGCATATTTTCAATCAAAAACTCTGTAGCTGACTCTGCCTCTAATTGTCTTGCCAGATAAGTCAACCACCCGATAGTCTTCTCATCTTCGTAAGGCACACCTTGGGGATACTTTTTCCTGTCTAAACGCAATCCCAACCGCTCATTGACGTAAGCTGCCAAGAGTTCCTCTTCATTAGTAATTGCTTGACCCTGGTAAGCCACCACCATAATGTGCAAAAACAGTGGCTTTTCTGCCAGTTCCCTCATCTGAGGATTGGCTTGAATCAAATCCCAGAGTTGAGATTTACCAAGCCGTTGTAGATAAAGTCTAATTTCTGATTCATTTGGAGGCTGCAAGCAATAGGCTCCATTAAGCCTTAACTTTACCTCTTCTTCCTTATATTCTTGCCAACGACAGCAAACAACTAAGCGGCGTCTAAGCTTATCCTGTTGCAGGAATTGATTGATTGCCTTAACACACAGACGCTGACGAGGAAGTCCCAACTCATCCAAACCATCCAGCAGAGGTAGCAATTGATGGTTTTTCAACCACTGTTTACTGATGGGCTCGCGAATACGATAGTTATCCCAAAGCTGAGCAACTAACCATTCCTCAATAGATTGCTGGTCATTTTTCCAGGCAGAAAGCTCAAAAATTACTGGCACAGGTACTTGATCACTCTGTTGTGCTCTGTTAATTAAATCCTCTGCCAACTGTAATAGAGTAGTAGTTTTCCCAGAACCCGGTTCTCCTAAAATCAGCAACCTACCTGCCACATCTACTTGCTCAAAAGCGTCAATTACTTTAGTTTCCGGTGGCAAGGGAATCGCCTTTTGCCGCTGAGGACGCCCCACTTCCTCCCCTTGTTCCTCCATCGGCAATTCGAGGTACTGATTAATTCGTAATGAATCCTGTTGTAGGGAATCCTGGAGTCGCGCTATTACCTCCCGGTTGACTGCTTTGAGCAACTCTTTGAGAATGCGAGTTTGTTGAGAAGCAGAATCGAGGTGAAGAAGACTAAGGAGTTTATCCTCAATAGTTGATATCAGGCTTTTTTTTTAGAATCCGTCTCGTCTATCTCGACTTCTACAGGCTCAGGAGAGGGTTGCAATTGTAGTTTTGGTAGAGGAACTTGTAAGCACTCCTTAACAAACCGCTTAACCCGACGATAGATAGTGCTACCTTTCGACTCTGGCCTACAAATATTTATATGGTTACAATCCATCGGTATGGGAATCACACCAGGAATACCAGGGTCAGCACTAGTTTCATTCACCACCAAAATTCCGAATGTCTTCTGCTTCTCGCAGTAAACCTCCATCGGAATCTGACTCAACTGCTGCTGATTGCGATACAAATTGTTCAGCTCCCGCAACCGGGAATGGTTAGCTTGCAACTCCTCTACGCTGACACTAGCACCCAGAATCCCACGAATATGCTCTATCCAACTGGCAAGATCTGCACCAGAATGGGGAGTAGATAAGAAAACAATGCCCTTAGTTTGCTCCACAATTGCCTGCCATCTGGGATTACCAAAATCCTGAGCATGGCGGAGCATTTGCTTAACTAACAGTCCTCCCAGACTATGGGTAATAAATACCAAAGGACGCTCACCAATCTCATAGATATCCAGTAGTGCTAAGGTATTAGTCGCCCGGTCTACCAAGGGCATAGTAGCACCTTTCCACCTAAAGGGTTCTACTTCATATCCCAGAGACCAAATACCCACATCTAACATGTCTTCTCCTAACCAGGCAGGCCAGAAGTTGTTATCATTATCCTGTTCCTGGGGATGCCAAGTACTTCGCGCACTGCCACCAAGTCCATGTACAAAAATCACATCCCCCAGTCGTTGTGGGTTCTGGCAACCAGAAATTTCAACTAGTACTGAATCACTCACTGACTAGGATGAAGCTCTAAAAGGGAGTACTTGTCGTATTTTAGCCAAAATTAAGTGATTTGTCGTTTGTTGTTTGTTGTTTGTCGTTTGTAGGATGATGAGAGGTGGGATAACTGTTCTACAAGAAACTAATGACAGTGCGATCAGCTTCGCTGGTGCCGTAGGCAATCGCTTCCCTGGTGCCGTGCGATCGCTTGGAATTGGACTTTGGACAAAAAAATCTATATTCTTCATTCCCAATTCCCCAATTCCCAATTCCCAATTCCCCAATTCCCAATTCCCCAATTCCCAATTCCCAATTCCCCAATTCCCAATTCCCCAATTCCCAATTCCCAATTCCCCAATTCCCAATTCCCTGGGTTAATGAGTTTTTGCCGATTTTGCATAAAAGCTTAAGCAATAAGGGATAAATAAGATAGCAGGACTAGAAACTGACTTTGGCTCAAGTTCTAGGAATCCGCAGCCTATTCATTGAGGCGATCGCATCTATCGCAATTTTAGATTACTCCGTTACTTCTCAAATTCTACATAAACTGAAGGTAACGGGTATGTAATCTTACCACATACCATCCTCCTTGGAGAAGAGGGAAGACTTCGACCCTTATTTCTTCAGTGCATTGCTCCTAAGCTCCTTACTGCCTCTCCCTTAAACAATGATTACCCTTCCTGGCTATAAAATTCTCAGCACGATTTCTGAAAATGACCATACCTTAGTTTACCGAGGTATGAGAGAGCAGGATCAGCAACCAGTTATCCTGAAACTTCTCAAGCAAGATTATCCCACACCATCACAGTTAAGCCAATATCAACAGGAGTATGAGATTACTCACAGCCTCAATCTTGATGGGGTTGTCAAGGCTTATAGCTTGGAAAAATATCAGCATACTTTGGTAATCGTGTTTGAGGATTTTGGTGGAGAATCCTTGAGAGTATTGCTCAAGAAAAGGATTAAGGCAGGTAAAGGGGTACTATCTCTAAAAA
>JAAHHL010001230.1 GCA_010672185.1 Caldora sp. SIO3E6
AAGTTTTAAGGTACTGGATGGACAACCGTGGTATTGGCAAAAAAGAGCTTTATCAGTACAACACTCAACTCAGAGCAGAATACAGTTTTGTCAAGGAACTCAACTCCCATGCTTGCCAAGCATCAGTCGAGAACGTAGAACGCGCAATTCAACGATTTTTTGCTAATTGCAAGTCCAACAAACCTGGAAAGAAAGGATATCCAAGATTTAAAAAACATAGCCGTTCTGTTGAGTATAAGCAGTCGGGTTGGAAGCTTCACCCTACCAAACGTCGTATTAATTTTATAGACAAAAAGAATATTGGTGAGCTGAAGCTACTGGGGAAGTGGGACATACATACAATAGATATCAAGCTGATTAAGCGAGTCCGGATTGTACGTCGTGCTGATGGCTATTATGTGCAGTTTTGTGTCAAAGTTGCTCATGCTTTAGAAGCACCTCCTACTGATGCACAAGTGGGCATTGATGTGGGACTTGAGTATTTCTACTCTGATAGCAACGGTCATCATGAACCCAACCCTAGGTTTTTAAGGAAATCTGAGGACACAATCAAACGTTCTCAACGCAATATCTACAAAAAGAAGAAGGGTTCAACTGGTAGGAAAAAAGCTCGTGGTATTTATGCCCGTAAGCATTTGAAAGTAACAAGACAAAGGAATGAACATGCAAAGAGAGTTGCACGTAACTTATGCCTAGCTAACGCTAAGGTCGTCTTGGAAGATTTGAATGTGAGCGGACTGGTGAAAAACCACAAATTAGCTAAGAGCATTAGTGATGCATCTTGGTACAACTTTCGTCAGTGGCTCGAATACTTTGGCAATAAATTTGGACGAGAAATAATTACAGTAGCGCCACATTTCACCAGTCAGGAGTGTTCAAATTGTGGTGCAAGAGTTCAAAAATCTTTAAGTACTCGTACTCATTCTTGCCCACATTGCAGATACATTGAGCAACGCGATGTTAATGCAGCCAAAGTAATTTTAAGTCGTGCAACTACCGGGGGTCACCCGGAAAGTAACGAAGCGTGGAGATGTGTCCTCTACTTCGGTTGGTCGCAAGACCTGTCGAAGCAAGAAACGTCGCCGAAGCTAGAATCCCCCGGCTTCTAGCCGTGGGGAGTGTCAAAACACCAACGATATGATTGTTCTCCCTCAGCTCCTCATGGATATAACAAACATGAATTTCGCCAGTGGTATCAGAATGGGGGGATTTATATCATGTCGGCATAATTGCCCATAATAAAAAACTTCTCCGCGTCCCCGCGTCCGGTGCGTCTGGAGCGTCAATCCTAACTGTGGGTCTTCAACCTGACATGATATTAGGGGGCGAAATAACACGTTTTTTCTTAACCACAAATCCATTCCTCATCCCTTCAATAACTGCCACACCTTAATTGTCCGATCCCTACTACCACTCGCCAACGTCTGACCATCGGGGCTAATCGCAATAGAATTGACATCTCGCTTATGTCCCCTCAGGGTACTCAAAATTTTGCCATTACTCACTCGCCACAATTTGATAGTGGCATCAGTACTGCCACTAATAAGTAGTTGCCCATCGGGACTAAAAACCACTGACCTCACCCAATCCAAATGACCCTTCAGAGTTTTGAGCAATTTACCTCTATCTATATTCCACAATTTGATCGTATTGTCACTACTGCCACTAGCCAACAGTTGCCCATCGGGGCTAATCGCAATGGAATTCACATCCCTAGCATGACCAACCAAAGTATTTAACAGTTCACCACTACTCAACTGCCATAATCTAACTGTATTATCACTACTACCACTAGCCAACAGTTGCCCATCTGGAGTAAAGGCAACTGTATTAATGCCTCTTGAGTGACTCAAAGTATTCAGCAATTTTCCAGTACTCAGCTGCCAAATTTTCAGCTTTTGATGATCACCACCAGTCGCCAATAGTTGTCCATCTGGACTAATCGCAATGGCCAGAGATACCACGGCATCTAAATCATCAGTAATTGTTGATTGTACTGAACCAGTAGCTAAATCCCACAGCTTGATTTGATCGTCAACACTACCACTGACCAAAATCTGACTATTAGGACTGAAAGCTAAGGCTAAAACTGGCTCAGAATGTCCAGTCAAAGTACGCAAAAGTTTTCCAGTTTCTAAGTTCCACAGTTTAATTGTGTTGTCAAAGCTACCACTAGCAAGGTACTGACCATCAGGGCTGATAGCAACGGAAAAAATTGAACTCAAATGACCCTTAAGAGTATGTATACATCGACCTCTGAGGGTTATAAGTTGCGAATCAGACTGTTCCACTGCTGCTTGAGGTAAAACAAAAATTTGACTAGAATCTGGAATTGTACCAGAATTCAAATCCTTGAGAACTTCCGTAGCAGATTGATAGCGTTTTTTTAGGGGATGCTGTAATAGTTTATTGATAATCTGAATTAGCTGCTCACTAACTGAATTACTCAAATAATCTTGCCACACCCAAGCAGCATCAGCAACACTGTATACATCCAAAGGATGCCGTTTTGTCAGCAGATGAATACAGGTAACACCAAGACTGTAAAGATCGCTGGCAAACACTGCCTTACCAACAGTTTGA
>JAAHHL010001231.1 GCA_010672185.1 Caldora sp. SIO3E6
TGGGTCTTGATTTAAATCAAATTCTAACTTGCCCCGAACTTTGGGCTCATTTTGAAAGTAAAAACAGTTATCCGGTTCCACCCCTGCTCTTTTGAGTTCTCGTTTCCAAGTAGTTGAACCTAAACTTTCATAGTCTTGCTCTAAAGTTTCTGAAATATTTTTGATAGCATCACTAAGGGTTTCCTTGTAATATTCGTGTTCCGGTAAAGGGGTCATAATTTCCAAGGTTCCATCATCATAGGCAACTCTAGCAGCACGACTTTCACTTAAGTCGGCCAATAAACTTTCAAATTGTTGCCAACTAATATTGTGCAAGATAACTCGATCAGCACGACGTTCGGTAAGCAGCATAATTCCTCCAGAACCCCTATCAGCAATATTTTAACTCGTAATATGCCCCAATTCCACAAACAACCAACAACAAACTACAAACTACAAAAAAGTAAGTTCTTCATCCTTCAAATCACTAATCAACATATGTCCAGGAGCATGAGTAATTGCTAGTTCAGGCTTGGCTTGCAAAATTGCGGTTTGAGTAGTGACTCCGCAAGCCCAAAAAACCGGAACTTCACCATCACGGATAGTTACTGCTTCACCATAATCAGGCTGATCTAAGTCTTTAATACCGATTATTTCTGGGTTGCCAATATGTACAGGAGAGCCGTGGGCTTTGTGATATCGACTAGTTACCTCCACTGCACGAACAATGTTATTAGCAGGCAAGGGACGCATGGAAACTACTAAGGGGCTAGAAAATAGGCGAGTAGGAATACATTCAATAGTTGTTTGATACATGGGGACGTTTTTTGATTCTTCTACTTGCCTTACTGGTAATCCAGAGTTGAGCATGGCATGTTCAAAGGAAAAGGAACAACCAATCAGAAAGCCGACTAAATCGCTTCTCCAAAATGGTCTGATGTCGGTGGTTTCCTCTATTAACTCACCCTGTCGGAAAATTCTGTACCGAGGGAGATCGGTTCTAATATCAGCCCCAGGAGCAATTAATTTCGGTTCAGGATCTCCCATATCTGTGACATCAAGTATGGGACAAGGCTTGGGATTTCGTTGACAAAAGAGGAAAAATTCAAAGGCTAAAGAGTAGGGCAAAATAACTAAGTTAGCTTGAACATACCCTAGGGCAAGTCCAGCAGTACAAGTATCTAGTTTGCCGTCTCGACAAAGCTGCCGTATTTCAGAAGGGAGAGTGAACTTCATCTGGACAAAAGAAAAATAGTGACAATTCGTCAACTTTTATTACTGAAGTGGTTTAGAAACGGGTTTTGAAGTAATAAGTAATAAGTAATAAGTAATAAGTAAGATACAAGTAGAACTTATCATATTGGTTATAATGCCTATAAATCTATATCTACTCATCACTCATTACTCATCAATTTTGAATTTTGTTTGCGTAGCATGGTGAGCAAAGCGAGGCAAATTTTGAATTTTGAATTCGCCGTTAGGCGCTCATTACTCATTACTTCGTATTCCACATTTTTAGGTGTGTCACGGCACTACACCCAGTATCAGTTTTGGCCTTGTTGTCACCCCTTGAGAAGCATCGTTCTGACAGTAGCTTTAATGCCTTCCAACAATAAATAAGAACGACTGTAATCCTGGGAAGAACCAGCTATCTGAATGGCACGCTCAATTTGATATCCCGATTCTACTAGTGCATCGGAAAAATCTTTTTTCAGATTAGCGTGTAGTCCGTAGTTTTCAGCGTCGTAATATTGTCGGAAAAACCATTTATACCGCCGTACTCCTTCATGTAAGCCGCTGGAATGAGAGAGAGGATTTTTGCTACGTTGGAGAATATAACTGGGAAGTTCGTCTTTAAAGGCTTGTCGAAGGCACCATTTTTCTTGACCATCTTTAATTTTCCATGCTTTCGGTGTCGCTAATGCTAATTCGATAACATCTTTAGCCAAAAAAGGAACCCGAGTTTCTACCCCAAATGCCATCCCACATCGATCAACCCGTTGCAATTCCGTGCGGTGTAAATTCATCAGCTTGTGTAGAAACAACTGTTCTTGCTCAGGTTGTGAAAGGTTCAAACCATACATTTCATATCCCCCGAACAGTTCGTCACTGCCATCCCCGCTCAAAACTACTTTGATGCCATTGTCTCGAATGCGTTGAAATAGTTTAATACTGATCGCCGCATTAATCAGATCCCCATACTCATTGAGTTCCGATAGTTGAATCGCCTGCTTGATATCTTGGAGACTAAAGTTTTGTGGTTTTAGAGAAATGACTACTTGAGGAATGCCATAGTCCTGACAAAACCGTTGAGAAATAGCAAAATCTTCACTAGACTGACAGCCAACGGTAAAAGCAGTGACATTAGAATGAAATTTAATAGCTTGACTTAAAACAATAGAACTATCCAAGCCACCACTGTAAATCACCCCAAGGGGCAGATCAGTTTGGGTACGTCGTTGGATAGCACCAACAAGGGTATTTTTGAGGTGGGGTAAAAAGTCTGAAAGTTGGCGGTTGGATGGTTGAAAACTAGGTTGAAAGTATTGGACTTGAGGGCTATCGCTTTCTTGAAAACAACCAGGAGATAAAACCTGAATAGGA
>JAAHHL010001232.1 GCA_010672185.1 Caldora sp. SIO3E6
TGGTTCTATATGTATGAACCAGTCATAATGCTCTTTGACTAATTCTGGGTAAACTTGGTCAAAAATTGCCCGACAACGTTGGGCAAATGCTTCACCTTCAGCTTTGCGTCTAGCTATTTCTCCTGGAAGGATGCCAGTTCCACGGAACACCTACTGGCAAGATGCCAGTTCCACGGAACACCTAAAACCTTAACCAAGATTAACTCGAAAATAATGCCGATACAAATCACAACGAGGTATCACCTCATTCCCTTGCAACTTTACCAATCCCATACTGTCCAATTTGTACCTTAACTCCGACTCTAATTCCACTGAACTATTTTTGCTCACCACTCGATGTAATGCTTTCCCCAATTTGGGATAATGTTGCAGATTTAACAAATGTCGCCGCAAATGATCGCTGTAAATTCCTGCTTCTGTAGGAGCTTGTTGTCGTAATTCTTCCAATGTTAAATCTTGCCGCCGTAGATGATAGAGAGCCTTGCGTAATAAATAAGGATGTCCACCTACCAAACTCATCAATTGCTCAATTTGACTATCTGTCCAATTCAAGCCATAACGCCTTGCTAAATCCTGAACCTGAGCTAGATTAAACTCCCGTAACTCAACATTTTTCCCTACATTAAACGGCGATTGATTGATATCCAGAGGCACATAAACTTCTGTAGAATGTACTACTACCAATCGCAGCTTTTCCCAAAGCTCACTACTAAAATCCCCGTACCGAGCCGATTCATACCAAGAGCGCAGCAAGGCAAAAAAGTCATCAGCAACTTGACGATGGGGAAAAATCCGGTCAATTTCATCTAAACCTAAGACTAGAGGGGTGTCAATTTCCTCTAACAAACATTCTTCAAAATAAGCAGTACATTTATCCTTACTACCAGAGCCAATCCAATATTCTTCTAACTGCTGTAACTGCTTCAGTTTACGACCAACCTGTTCACAAAACCACCGCAAAAATTGGTCTAGGTTAGTGAAAAGTTGACTATCCGCCTGCTGAAAACTCAACGGTATCGCTTGACAACCCTGTTCCCTAGCATAATGGAGAATCCTCGCCATCAAGGAAGTTTTCCCCATCTGCCTGGGAGCCTTGATGCGGATCAGCGATCCTGGTTGTAGAATTTCTTGATAACAGTCTGATTCAATGGGAGGTCTTTCCACATAGAGACTAGACTTAGGGGAAATCGTTCCTCCTGGTTCCCTGGATAATTCTGGCTCTGCTATAGGTAAAGGTGGAGTATCAGGACTTTCTGCTACAGTTACTGCTACTTCCTGAGTTTCTGTTGGGGTTGGTACTTCTCCTGCTGACAACAAATCCAGAATGTTCTGCACAATTCCTGGAGTATCAGCGGAAGACTGCCACTGCTGCTGCTGAATCCGACTTAAATAACCCCGCAGGTCATAATTTAAGGGAAAATCGAAGGGAAGCTCAACCCGAATCGGCAAAATTACCGGTTTGTGCTCTGAACGTTGATCTCGCAATTCCCTAGCTCGTCGCACCTCTTCGGTTACCATCTCACTGGTGGCTGATTGTGGCGACAACAGTAATAGTAAATAATCACATTGTTCCAGCTCTTGGTCAATCCGTTTAGGCCAATGTTCTCCCAGCTTAATACTTTCTGCTGCCATAAATGGCTGATGACCGGCTGCTGTCAGTCTTTCATAGAATTCCTGAGCCAGACTCATGTCAGGGTTTTGGGAACGATAGCTGATAAATACTCGCTGGCTTTGATTGGTCATTTTGACAATTTGCTAAACTTAAGATTAAACCCTGACATTCAAGCAACTGACTTATGACAGTTGAAATTACACTAAACTTATCAGAAAGTTTAGTCGAATCTGCTCAAAGATTGGGAGATGCAACCCAACGTCAAGTCGAAATTGTTCTGTGTGATGTCTTGACAATGCTGCTACCTGCATTAGAGAATCTCTCAGATAGCCGTCTGTGTGTTCCTGTTTCTAGCCTTTCAGATGAACAGATTCTGATGTTGGCAGAATCCACAATGAATGTTGTTCAAAATCAACGACTGAGTGAGCTGCAAGCTAAAGGAAAAACAACAGTGGGTTTAACAGAAGCGGAAAGTTATGAATTACTGGCATTGATGCAGGTTTATCAGCTGGGACTACTGCGGAAGTCTGAAGCTCTAGCGGAGGCGGTAAAACGAGGTTTACAAACTCCCTTACATCCATGAGTAACTTGTCTCAATCCGTTCGTCAGTTAGTCAAGCAACGAGCAGGGAACCGTTGTGAATATTGCTTAAGTCATCAAGATTACGTAATGGGTTTGCTGGAGGTTGATCATGTTTTTCCCCTCGCCAAAGGTGGGACAAACACAGCAGATAATCTCTGTTTAGCCTGTGCGCTTTGCAACCAATATAAGTGGGCAAAAACTGAGGGATTAGATCCGGAAAACGGAGAGTATGTAGCTTTGTTTAATCCTCGTCAACAAAAGTGGAGTAAACACTTTGCCTGGAGTGAAGACGGTGCTAAAATTATAGGTCTGACAGCCTGCGGTCGAGCAACTATCAATGCACTTAAGCTGAACAACTCTTTAGCAGTTATTGTTCGCCGCAATTGGG
>JAAHHL010001233.1 GCA_010672185.1 Caldora sp. SIO3E6
TCTAATATTCATATTTTGGTTGGCGCCGAGCCCTGTTCGCTTGCGTTGTTTCGTTGTACTATTAAATATTCAAAGATGAAAATATTCAAGGAAAGTGGGGGTTTAGGCAAAAAAAAACACACGAAAGCCTCCCCAAAAAAACTCGATTGGTATGAGACGAAAGATGTTACGGGCGGAGATAGGATGACGTGTTCTGTATGTCTTCCATTCTGCACGTCCTGTAGGTAATTGGTGGTGTGTGTAGAGGATTTGCCGAGAGCGCACAACCCACCCGGCGGCCGCGAACCGGACGGCGGAAATGCCGGGAACCGGTGCGCGATCGCCGTCCAGCATAGCATAGGCTCGAAGGAGAAAGTATCCCCTCCACTCGCCAGCCTCTTTTTTTAGAGGATTTGATACCTGACACCACCCCTGACAGACATGGTTCAGCTCTATTAAAATTTACTCATGGGATACGGAAAATCAGGCTTGGAGATTGCTGCGCAAACATCCCTACTTCAGTTGGGATTAAAACGCGATCGCATCATACCAATTACCTGTCATACCAATTACCACCAAGCAATTACACTGTAGGGGCGTAGCATTTGGGCAACAATTTAACAGCACCCGGCGAGATGTATGCTATCCAAATGCTACGCCCGAATGATTAACGCGCCGAGGGTGAAGCATTCGGATACAATGAATTGCAGTAATGTGGGAGAGATTATCGCCCGAATGCTTCACCCCTACCACGATTGCGATTAAAATGCGATCGCGCAAGCAAATAATGATTTTTCCCACCCTACGATAATCACTACTTGCACGGAGATGTGATTTGATGGTATTATTTTACATAATGGGATAGTTGTGCGCCTATAGATTAAGGGCAGGGGCAGCAACCGAATGCGATCGCTGATTCATTCTAAATTCTAAATTCTAAATTCTAAATTCTATAAACCTGATCAGCATCTTGAATGGTCGTTAGGCGATGGGCGACAACGATTCGCGTTACCCCCAACTCCGCGAGACTCTCCATGACAATTTTCTGCGTGCGGTTATCCAAGTTACTTGTGGCTTCATCAAAGATAACAATAGAAGGACGCAATACCAAGGCCCGGGCAATGGAGAGGCGTTGGCGCTGTCCTCCGGAAAGATTGGTTCCCCCTTCAGAAACCACCGTATTCATGCCCATAGGCATTTCTTCGATATCGGCGGCAATCCCCGCCATTCGTGCTGCTTCCCAAACCTCTTTTCGAGAGACTAAGGCATTGCCCACAATTTGATTGTAAATGGTACCGCTATGAATTTTGGCATTTTGCAGCACCACCCCTAACTGTCGCCGTACTGCACTGCCATCGAGGGAAGCAAAATCCTTGCCGTCGTAGAGGACTCTTCCTTGGGTGGGTTGCTCGAATCCTAATAATAGCCGGACTAAGGTAGATTTACCGCTACCGGAAGGTCCGACAATGGCAATAAATTCTCCCGGTTTGGCTTCAATGGTGACATCTTGCAAGACTTTCGGGCTATCTTCGTTATAGGCAAAGCTGACGCGATCGATTTTGATATGCCCTCGCAACAGTCCCGGGTCTAATTTGTTGAGGGAAACTTCCGGTTCCGTTTCTAAGATGGGTTGGGCTCGTTCCCAATATACGGTAATTTCTAAGAGGTCTAAGACCGTATTGCTTAACCCCGTTGCTCCCCCCAGAAAGGTGCCAAAGGCGGCATTAAAAGCAAGAAAGGTTCCCGTGGAGATGGAGTCTGCACCGACAACAGTAACCGCAACCCAATAGAGCAACCCCGAACTTACCGTGGGCAGTACCGTATTAAATAAGGCTTGCCAATCTTCAATTAACTGGGTGGAAAGCAGTAACTTCATCCGTCGGGCATATTTAAAAGCCCAGAAGGCAAAAGCCCTTTCTTCTGCCCCAGCAATGCGTAGTTGAGAGACACCGCCAATCAGTTGAACTGTGAGACCAAAAATTTCTCCGGCTAATTCTTGGAGAGGGCGCAGTTTCTGGCGTGTGATGATTCCTGCCACTGTGGTTACCACCACGGAAACTACGGCAACCCCGATGGCGACTACTGCTAAGGGAGGACTATATAGTAGGCATAGTCCCAAATTTAACAGGGAAAAGAAGCCGGAAAACAGACTGCTCAAAATTGTCCCACTCAATTTCTGGCGCATCTGTTCGATAGCATTGGCTCGATTTTGCAGATCACCGCTAGAATATTGGCGGAAGAATCCCGCAGGTAAGGAAAGCAACCGGTCCCAAATCGCTGCTTGGGTTAGGGCACTGGCAAGGGTTTGTATCCGTAAGGTGGCAAAACTCTGCACCAGATTCAACAGAGTCACCCCCATACTGGCAAAGAATAACCCTAATCCCATTTCTACCAATAATCGGCGATCGCTGGAGGGAATGGCAACATCCACTAAAAAGCCGGTTGCTTGGGGCGTTACCATCCCCGCCAGGGTTGCTAAGACTCCTGCCGATACCAAAACCAGGATATCCCCCAGTCGCCCCCTCAAGGCAAATTTAACCAGGGCGATCGCTCTTACTTTACCATCGGGGAAAGGGGATCGGAAGCACGGTCTGAACTCCAGT
>JAAHHL010001234.1 GCA_010672185.1 Caldora sp. SIO3E6
TTCCTGCCTCCTGCCTTCTGCCTTCTGCCTCCTGCCTCCTGCCTCCTGCCTCCTCACTCCTGCCTTCTAAAATCAGCAATTGGCTATTAGGGCTATCTATCTCTCTTTCATAACCTGATTTTGTCCACAATCCACCAAAGCAAAGCTGGTCTAGCTCCACTGCTGCTGTTAGCTGTTCAGTTGTTAGCGGTTTAAGTTCTAAAAAAGTCACAGCACTCAATTGTACACTAATTAACGAGAAGCAAGTTCTGCCCTTTAGCAGTTAAGCTCATGCCACGAAATGCAAGTCGTGGCGTTTCCCACCTTTTGTTATTAGTCAAAGAGTCCCTTGTACAAACGACAAATGACCCATGACCAATGACAAATGACAACCAAAGAAAATAATTACCTATGCTATCGACTCAACCAGCACAATCGCAAAATTCTGGGCATCAATATCTGCCCTTAACCGACACTTCGGTAACGAATCTCTCACCTAATCAGGAGCTACTACCATTAACAGCCAAAGTCAACAGCAACGATTGCCTGGAAATTGGTGGTTGTGATGTGAATAAACTAGTAGAGGAATTTGGCTCACCCCTATATATCTTAGACGAGGTAACCCTAAGAACAGCTTGCCGTCAATATCGGGAAGCTTTAGCTCGTTACTATCCAGGAGAATCTCTGGCACTTTATGCTTCTAAAGCTTGGAGTTGTTTAGCCGTTTGTGCGATCGCAGCTAGTGAAGGTTTGGGAATCGATGTAGTCTCTGGTGGAGAACTCTATACAGCGCTCAAGAGTGGAGTAGATGCTGACAAAATCTATTTTCACGGTAATAATAAATCCACAGCTGAACTTGAACAAGGTATTGAAAGTGGTTGTACAATTGTGGTGGATAACTGGCTGGAGTTAGAGAATCTAGCAGAGTTAGCTCAGGCCGCTCAACCAACTCGGATCGCGCTTCGGCTGACTCCAGGTATTGAGTGCCATACCCATGAGTATATTCGTACTGGTCATTTAGACAGCAAGTTTGGCTTTGATCCCAATGCTTTAGATGAGGTTTTTGCTTTTGTTAGCCAAAAACCTAACTTGAACTGCGTTGGTTTACACGCCCATATTGGTTCCCAGATTTTTGAGAGCCAACCTCACAAAGATCTGGCTGGGGTTCTAGTTGATTACTTGACTAAAGCTTCCCAGTATGGTTTGTCGATCAGTGAGCTGAATGTTGGGGGTGGTTTGGGTATTTGTTATACAGAATCTGATGATCCCCCTAGTATTGATACTTGGGTTCAAGGAGTTTGTGAGGCGATGGTAAGTGCTTGTGAACGGCAACAACTGCCCTTGCCAAAACTACTCTGTGAACCGGGGCGATCGCTAATTGGCCCAACTTGTGTTACTGCCTATACTTTGGGTAGTCGAAAGGTAGTCCCCCAAATTCGGACTTACGTGGCAGTTGATGGCGGTATGTCAGATAATCCTCGTCCGATTACTTATCAATCTCTGTATCGAGTTGTAGTTGCTAATCGGATGTCAGCACCCCTAACGGAAACTCTCACGATTGCAGGGAAACACTGTGAATCAGGAGACGTACTGATCAAAGAAGCGACCTTGCCGAAAACGGAGCCAGGAGATATCTTCGTTATTATGAGTACTGGTGCCTACAATTACAGCATGGCTTCCAATTACAATCGGTTGCCCCGACCGGCAGCTGTATTAGTAAGGGCAGGAGAAGCTCATTTGATTTTACAACGGGAAACCTATCAAGATGTAATACGCCAGGATCGTCTACCGAAGTTCCTTACTCCTTAAAGGTATAACCAATAACAACTAACCGCTTTCTCCCGCTAAAATCAAGCCAGCGTCAAGCATCACAATAGCTCTAATCTTTATTGAAGTTCAATGCCTCAGTCGTCGGGTTCTGCTCCTGGTTATGACTGGGCTAGACCTTTGTTGCTTCACGGCATCGATGTTGGATTGGTTCTGGCCCTCACTTATCTTGTTCTCCTGATTATTGGCGAGCGCCGAACTTTGTGGATGGTTAGGGGATTAATTTTCTTAATGTTAGCAGCAGCGATGAGTGAACAACTCCAGCTCAAGCTGTTGCATTTTGTGCTGGAAAAGTTAGTAGTTGGTTCTGCTGTAGCAATGGCTGTAATTTTCCAGTCAGATTTCCGCCGGTTTCTCGAACAGGTGGGAAGGGGTGAAATTATGGAGTTGTTTCAAGCCAAGCGACGCCCAATTCCCAAATCAGATAGCGTTATCGATGAAATTGTGGATGCCGTCAAAGAATTATCTCAAAATCGAACTGGGGCTCTGATCATTATGGAAACGAGTGGTCCAATTGATGAGCGGGATGTCTCTGTACCAGGTGTTCAAATCAATGCAGAAATTTCCAAGGAGCTATTACAGACTATTTTTCAGACGACAACCCTATTGCATGATGGGGCGGTGTTGATTCGTGGTTCCCGGGTTGCTGCTGCTGGTGTGATTTTACCCCTTTCTGAGCGTAAAGCTTCACGGCAGCTCGGTACACGCCATCGAGCAGCGATGGGAATTACGGAACGTGTGGAAAACTGCCTATGTATTGTTGTCTCTGAAG
>JAAHHL010001235.1 GCA_010672185.1 Caldora sp. SIO3E6
TGTGCGACGAGATTTAAATTCGAGCTCCGTATCCTCCCACTGTCGGGTTGGGGCGTCAGGAAAAGCCTGTTGGTAACGCTTACAGACATAAAACAATGTTCCTGCCCCCACCAACATAACGATCGCAGCAGTAATCAGTACATTTTCTAGTCCAAACACCAGCAATAATAGTGGTAAGGAGAAGCCGGAGAGAACATCAGCAACTAACAAACCACTAGAAATTATGGGATAGGTGCGTTTAATTTCCCGAATGTTGAAGAGTTGATTAGCCGCAACCTGGGAGTTGAGGTCATTGAGGACATCTACCGCATCCATCCACAGGCGTAATAAAAAGACCGATAATAGAGCGATCGCCCCGTCTAAATAATCAACCTCCAAGCCAAAGCGAAATAACAATAGGGGGAATGCTGTCAGCAGAGCAATTACCACCAAGACAGCTCGCAAGGGCAAAATGCGCTGTAACCAGGAATACAAAACTCCTAACCCAGAACACATGAGGGCACTGGCAATATAAATCACCGGCAAACCCTCTACACCGTACTTATCCAAGAACAGGGCAGTTGCACAATGTTCAAACCACAGCAATCCAATCGAGGTCGTGGTGTAGAACACAAACATGAGTAGGGTTCTCTCACCTTCCTCTGGTCGGAGATTGACCCACCTTAGGATTTTCCGTACCCAGTCACCCTGAAAGCGAGCACGAGTTTGGAGTTTCATTTTGCGCCTGAATTCCTCTTTATTTTTTAGGAGAGAGTAACATCATCATATTGCGACCTTCTCGTTTTGGTGCCTGTTGCACTTCCCCCACTTCCTGCAAGTCATTCGCCATACGCTCTAGCAACTGGTGAGCTAAGTGAGAATGTTGAATTTCCCGACCTCGGAAGGTAATCGTGGCTTTCACTTTATCTCCCGATTTGAGAAAGCGCTGGGCATTATTAACGCGCACTTGGTAATCATGGTCATCAATTTTATAGCGCATCTTCACTTCTTTGACATCTGCCGTATGCTGCTTTTTCTTGGCTTCGCGGGCTCTCTTCTGCTGTTCAAACTGGTACTTGCCGTAGTCCATAATGCGACACACTGGCGGATTTGCCTGATCACTTACCAGGACTAGATCCAACCCTTTCTCCTCAGCCATGCGCAAAGCTTCTTGAGGCGAGATTATCCCCAGCTGTTCCCCGTCATTACTAATGGCTCGAATCTGGGGAAACCTGATTCTTTCGTTAATTTGGGGTTGCTCCCGTTGGCGTCTTTTGTCAATCACAGGCGTTTGATTATTACTTTTCGGTATTGATAGGTTGAGCAGCAGTAGACTTTACTATGTACTTGCCATTGTACAGAGTCTTTTCAGTTTTTTTGCTTCAAGTTGTTAACTTTGCTGCCAAATTTTCCCTATCTCCCTATCTCCCTATCTCCCCACCCTTCCCACACTTCCCACGCCCCCCACCCCTTCATGCATGGGAGGGAAAAGACTATAATGGAAGGTAATTGGTAACAGTTTTTAAAGTTGAGGCAATAGAAGTGACAATTCCTGTGCCTTGGCAGCAAAGAGTGGGTTCTCAAAGAGACTGGGTTTGGCGAGGTTGGCAAACTCGCTATACCTACTTTCGCCCACCGTCAAAGGCTCAAACAACTGCAATACCCATAATACTGGTGCATGGGTTTGGAGCCTCCATAGGGCATTGGCGTCATAATATCGAAGTCCTCGGTCAACATCATACAGTTTATGCTCTGGATCTGCTTGGCTTTGGCGCGTCACGGAAAGCAACAGCTGACTACAAGATTAGTTTCTGGGTAGAGCAGGTTTATGAATTTTGGCAAGCCTTGATCCGACAACCAGTGGTTCTAGTAGGTAACTCAATCGGCTCATTGGTTTGTCTGGCCGCAGCCGCCAAGCATCCAGAAATGGTCAAAGGTTTTACGATGATCAGTTTGCCGGATTTGCAGGCGCGAGAGGAGATGATTCCCTCTTGGCTCAAACCAGTAGTTGTGACTGTTGAAAGCCTGGTAGCATCACCGGTAGTTATCCAAAGCCTGTTTTATTTTGTCAGACGTCCAGGATTTGTCCGTAAGTGGGCAGGGATAGCTTATGCTAACCCAGAGGCGATTACTGACGAATTGGTTGAAATTCTTACAGTTCCTGCTCAAGACCGAGGTGCTGCTGCTACTTTTAACGCTTTAGTTAGGAGGATGACTTCTGCTCAGTTTGGCCCGATCCTCAAAAGCATCTTACCCCAAATCGATGTTCCCATGCTGTTATTGTGGGGTCTGGAAGACCGAATGATTCCTCCTAAGTCAGCACGTCAGTTGGCGACTCTCAACCCCCATCTGAAATTGGTAGAGTTAACTAATGCTGGTCACTGTCCCCATGATGAATGCCCTGAGCAGGTAAATCAAATTTTATTAGACTGGCTTGTTTCAGAGATAGGGTAGCTGAGGGAGACAAGGAGGACAAGGAGGGGTGAGCGAAAAAAAGGGTGGGGAGCGGAGGAGCGGAGGAGCTGAGGAGCTGAGGAGCTGAGGAGCTGAGGAGTTGGGGAGCGGAGGAGCTGAGGAGCGGAGGAGCTGAGGAGCTGA
>JAAHHL010001236.1 GCA_010672185.1 Caldora sp. SIO3E6
TCCTCCGCTCCTCTGCTCCTCCGCTCCTCCGCTCCTCCGCTCCTCTGCTCCTCCGCTCCTCCGCTCCTCTGCTCCTCCGCTCCTCTGCTCCTCTGCTCCTCCGCTCCTCCGCTCCTCCGCTCCTCCGCTCCCTTGACAACGACGATTTTGCCTTAACTTGTCACCAATGGGTGTAGGGTATGGGGTGTGGTGAAAATAGGAGCCAGGAATCAGGAGAAATTGATGGTCATGCATGGTGGTGATTTTTTTTTCATGAAGTTTATGTAAGACTGATGATTTTTTACTGATTTTGGATATATTAATTTTTTTTATCTGTTGAACCAATTTTTGCGATCTTAGGAATACATTCTTATCAAGTATTTACAAATAAATATTAAGCAATTATCTTTTATGATTCAACCATAAGTCTATTTTGCTGCCCAAGTAAAACCTCTATGATTATATTAACTTTGGTGAATGTAAAGTGATGATTTACATCAATAAGTATGACATGAATGTAAACTAATAAAAATTTATTAAGCAGATTTTTATTAAAATCTAATACCTGTAACTTAAAAGATACACGGGCATATTTACTAATTAACATTGCCCTAAATTAAGTTTTGGAGATTAAAAATTTATGGTTGTTATAATTGGTGGCCCTGGAAGTGACACCCTCAATGGTGGCAATCGCAACGACTTCCTCTTTGGTGATTCTGGCAACGACTTCCTCTTCGGTGGTTCTGGAAGTGACACCCTCAATGGTGGCGATCACAACGACTTTCTCTTTGGTGGCAATCATAGAGATTTACTCATAGGTGGCAATGGTCGTGATAGCCTCAATGGTGGAAATCATAACGACACTCTCCTAGGTGGCAATGGCAACGATCTACTTATAGGTGGCAATGGTCGTGATAGCCTCAATGGTGGCAATCACAACGACACTCTCAAAGGCGGTGCTCAAAACGATACTCTCCTAGGTGGTTCTGGTAATGACTACCTGGATGGTGGCAATCACAACGATCTCCTCAAAGGTGACTCAGGTCGTGACTTCCTCAAAGGTGGTTCTGGTCATGACACTCTCAAAGGCGGTGCTCAAAACGACACTCTCCTAGGTGGTTCTGGTAATGACTACCTGGATGGTGGCAATCACAACGATCTCCTCAAAGGTGACTCAGGTCGTGACTTCCTCAAAGGTGGTTCTGGTCGTGACACCCTCAAAGGTGGTGCTCACAACGATACTCTCAAAGGTGGCTCTGGTAATGACTACCTAGATGGTGGCTCTGGTAATGACTACCTAGATGGTAACTCTGGTAATGACTTCCTTTTTGGTGACTCAGGTCGTGACTTCCTCTTTGGTGACTCAGGTCGTGACACCCTCAATGGTGGTTCTGGTCGTGATACCCTCAATGGTGGCGCTCACAACGACCTACTCATCGGTGGCGCTCAAAATGATCTACTTATCGGTGGTTCTGGTCGTGATACCCTCAGAGGTGGATCTGGAAATGACACCCTTATTGGTGGGGAAAATAATGTCAACACGGTTAACGGCGGTGCTGGTTTTGACCAATTTGTCTTGTCCACCACTAGTTTTACCTTCATTGAAGACTTTGAAGACAATGTTGATCGTTTAGTCGTAAGAGGATTAGGAGCTAGTGATATCGATATTATCCAGCTTGGAAACGATACACATATAATTGATAAAACTCAGAGCGGTTTTATTTCTATTGCTGGATTAGCTGATTTCAATGCTAGTAACTTAACAAGTGCAGATTTGATTTTTACATAACTGTTCAGGTTAACTCATCCCCTGGAAGACAGCACGGGGGATGAGAGTGTTAGCAAGTTGTTAGTTGTTTTTTTACAAATAACTAACCCTACAATGCTGTTACCTTAAGCCCTTTAAATTGGCCAAGTCAACTGCTCACAACCTTACTGAGATATCGTACCATTTTCCCCATTCAAGAATCAATAAACTTTCCCGCTTGATCAATCGTGCGATACTGCTTACCAATGGGTAAGATCCCTAGCAATTTATTTTTAATCTCAATCTTGGCTCGTCCTTCAGCAGAACTCCAAGCCTCATCAAACAACTGGGTTACTAATTCTCCTGTTGTGTCGATATAGCCATATTTGTTATCAATGGTAACCAGCGCCAACCCTTGGGAAAAGCTCCAAGCCTTCTCAAATTGAGGTGGGATAACCATTTGGCCTGTTTGGTCAATATAACCATATTTATCATCAATGGTAACTAAGGCCAACCCTTCAGAAAAGCTCCAAGCTTTTTCAAATTGAGGTGGGATAACGACTTGCTTACTATTGTTGATATAACCGTATTTTGAGCCAATCCTAATTCTTGCTAATCCTTGGCAAAAGCTACTTACTTCCTCAAATAATTTTTGTCCCGTTTGATTGATATAAGTAGAACAATTATCAATTTTGACCTTTGCTACTCCTCCAGCAAAACTCCCAGCTTTTTTGATGGGTATGGGCATCTGACAAAGGGGGCAATCTTCTACCTCCCAGCCAGGCAACAACAACTCAGCAACGGTTTGTTGAGTACCCTCAAGATAACAATCACCGCTATCAGGAGA
>JAAHHL010001237.1 GCA_010672185.1 Caldora sp. SIO3E6
TGTTTTGTAGGCAAAAGCTAAGCCACCAAATAGGTGCATTTCCACTTCTAGCTGAGCCAAGTTAGAGCGCCAAGAACCTTTTGCAGGAGCAATGGCAGGTTCTGGAATCCTGTCTAAACGTAAGCACCAGTTGTTGGTTAACTCCGGTAAATCCTTGTTTCCTTCTGTTTCCTCACACCAACAGTCGAGATAATGGCGCTTCTCGTGAAAGTTAATTTGAGCATGACGGATCGTAAAATGCCAAGGTCGATCCATTGCATCTCGGTAGTCAAGTTGGAAGGGTTGATTACGGCGGATGTAACGTTCTAATTCTAGCCGCCAGGAGGCAGGAGGATTGCCCACAAATTTTTCGATTTTTCGGCGTAGGGGAATAGATAGTTCACTGCGCTCTAAAAGTAGCTTAGCCAATTCTAATGCTAACCCTAATTCTCCGGCATCGGTTAAGGCTTCATGAGCCCTTACCAGAGTATTGATGCGGGTTTGACTCCAGTCATTGTTGGGAAGTACCAGAAGCTTGCGACGAGCAATCCCTTCCACCAATTTAGAAATATTGGGGCGCTCACCCCAAGTCATACCCAATTCAAAGGCAATTGCCATCAACTCGGCTTTATCTGGTTCTGATATAGATAGGGTAATGGATTGACCTTTACGACTCACAGGAACCCCCAAAAGTATACGGACACTTTGTCCGCAAGAAGCTTGATTTCTTCTATTTTCGGTGTCATTATGAGCTTATTGCAACTAGTTACGGACACTATTTAATAATGGATAATTGATAATTGATAATTGATAATTATTAATTAATCAATTCAGTTTAAAGTCTTTCCTTTTAGCAAACAAGAGGCAAGAGGCAAAGGAGGAGGTAGGAATAAAGATAGCTCCAAGAGTTAATTAATCATTACCCATTATCCATTAATCATTACCCATTACCCATTATCAATTATCAATTACCCATTATCAATTATCAATTATCCATTACCCATTACCCATTATCCATTACCCATTACCCATTACCCATTACCCATTACCCATTACCCATTATCAATTATCAATTATCCATTACCCATTACCCATTACCCATTATCAATTATCAATTATCCATTACCCATTACCCATTACCCATTACCCATTACCCATTACCCATTACCCATTACCCATTATCAATTATCCATTACCAATTATCAATTATCAATTATCAATTATCCATTATCAATTATCCATTATCAATTATCCATTATCCATTATCCATTAATGAATACCCAGATTACCCTAAAACCTATTTATTCTTGCCCTGCGGAGGAATTGCCGCCAGGGGTGAAGCTACCAGCAGGTTGGTCTTTGTCTTGGCATCAAGCCGCCACCTGGGAAGCATTGCAAGACCCTAACATTGATGTAGTGTTCAATACAGCAATGACAGGGGATGGGAAAAGCTTAGCAGCTCAGCTCCGAGTATTACAAGGAAAGGGTTATGCTCTTTGTCTCTATCCTACCAATGAACTGGCTCGTGACCAGGAAATGCAGACAAGGAGGTATATTGCACAATTCCAGCCAGTGCCTGAACCTCGTGTAGTGAGGCTTTCAGGAGCAGAGTTGGAGATTTATGCCGAAAATGAGGGATTGAGGAAAGGGGCTGCGATCGCTTCTCGTACAGCTCAAGCGGAAATAGTACTGACGAATCCCGATATTTTTCACTATTTACATCGAAGAGCCTATCTATTTCAAGGGGATAGTCCCGATAAGTTGTGGGGGAAGATTGATAAGGATTTTGACTTATTTGTATTTGATGAATTTCACGTCTTTGCTGCTCCCCAAATTGCCAGTGTAATTAACACCATGTTGCTGATTCGCTTTACCAATCGGCGGAAGAAGTTTCTCTTTCTTTCCGCTACCCCAGAACGACAGTTAATTGAGCGATTAGAAAAGGCAGGATTTAGAGTTAAGCAAATTAATCCCCTGGAGCAACAGAAGTATCAATTTCCCGATACTGTAGCCGAAGCTCAACAATTAGCTATCCAGAAATGGCGACAGGTATCACGAGCAATTACTCTCAAGTTTATTCCCCTTGAACCCTCTTTTCAAGCAGCAGAAACTTGGCTGAAAGAAAACAGCGATTTAATTATGGCTCAGTTTCAGCAATATCCAGGGAGTAAGGGAGCAATTATCCTCAACTCCATTGCCACAGTAAAGCGGCTAGTACCATTTTTGCGGGAAAAATTGCAGCCCTTGGGTTTAACAGTGGGGGAGAATACCGGGTTATCGGGAAAAGGAGCAAAAGAGCAGTCGCTTTTAGCCGATTTAGTTATCGGTACTAGCACCATTGATGTTGGTGTTGATTTCAAGATTAATTTTCTGCTGTTTGAATCCTCCGATGCCGGTAATTTTATCCAACGATTGGGAAGATTGGGAAGGCATGATGGTTATGAGCAGGATGGGGAAAAAGTGAGTTTTGCTAAATTTACAGCTTATGCTCTTGTAGCTAACTTTTTAGTCGAACGTTTGTTTAAGCAGGTGGTAGGTGGTAAGTGGCAGAACCAGATCGGAAGAGCGAACTTGTAGTACATGAGAGGAAAA
>JAAHHL010001238.1 GCA_010672185.1 Caldora sp. SIO3E6
TATTGAAACTAAAAATAGTACAGTTAATGCTTTGGAGGGATTACCTCAACTACTTACTTATGCTTATCGGCGACTAGAAGAACAATCAGGAATTTGGGGATTGACTACTAACGGACTGAATTATCAATTTGTCTATATCCAACCAGGGAATCCACCAACTTATCAACTCTTTCCTGAACTAAGCTTAATTCGCCCTGAGCAGTCAATGCAGTTACTACAAGTACTTAAAGCAATTGCCTTAGAAGGTGTTAGGTGTTAGGTGTTAGGTGTTAGGTGTTAGGTGATAACAAACAACAAATAACAAATAACAAACAACAATTACTTTATTTACTGCGATACCAACGCACAATTATATCAGGAGAAATTCTGAGAAAATAGGCAATAATCACCACCTGGTTAATTAATGTAGTTTTGAGCACGCCCAGCTTTTGCCAACGACGTCCGGAAGTTAACACTGATGCTGATAAAATAGTAATTTTTCCTCTACGTTTTAAGCATCGCATCAGCTCAAAATCTTCCATAATCGGTAAATTGGGAAAACCGCCAATTTGTTTAAAGGTAGTGGTTCTTAAAAAGATGGCTTGGTCTCCGTAAGGCATTGCCAAAAAATGCGATCGCCAATTCACCATTTTTTCAATCAACCGCAGTCCTCGCAGTTGAGCATCAATGCGCAATTCAAAAGCACCGGCAATTGTTTGAGGATCTTGCAGGGTTTGGTGAACCAAGATGTCGAAACTAGGAGGCAAACTAGTATCGGCGTGGAGAAACAGTAGGATATCTCCAGTAGCAGCCGCCGCACCAATATTCATTTGATGAGCACGACCAGCAGTAGTCGCAATTACTTTAACACCTAAAGATTGAGCAATTGTTCTAGTTTCATCTTGACTCCCCCCATCAACGACAATCACTTCCACATTTTGGATACTTGACAGCCTCACCAAAACTTCTTCAATAGTGTTGGCTTCATTGAGCACCGGAATAATAATTGAAATTGTTTCTGCTGCCATTAAGCTATCCAAGAAAGGGCAAAAAGTCTGAATATAGTGCCAGGGAGTGAGATGGATGTTAGATACTGTCAATCTGTTAAGCATTTTACTTCTTGCTTGGGCTTCTGTCCTGCAACAGGAGCTGCCTTGTTTCCTAAGAGCAACTCACAGCGGTTGCACCACCCATGAGTAGTGAATCGGTGTTCTAGGAATCGAGGGGACACACCCTACACCCCGGACTCTCAATCTAAAGGAATCTTTCTTAGGAGTATTGCGTACACAACCAAATCTGGTAAAATCTTGGCAGGAAACAATGATTTCTAGTTGTAAATTGTAGAACTCTTATTTTAGAGGACTCATTCTCAACACCAACAAGCTGGGGCAAATATCAGTTGTCTAGGGAAAAAACTTAGTTAGTGTAGATTCCGGAAAATCATCGGTTTTTGCAGTAATTTTCAAAGTATTCTCAGCTTGAGGACAAATTTTGATTCTGTGATTAGCCAGGTTGCTAGCTTTAGTCATGGTTGTAAAGTAACAGTGGTCAAAGTCCAAGTTCGTTGTAAGATTGAGTTGCCCAGTAATTGTGCTTGCTCATGGTTAATCTAGGCCAGTCTCTTTCTTAGAATGTTTTCCCAATGGGATTAACTTTCAACCACTACCAATTGTCACACTCAAGACTAAAGAAAAAATCAATTATTGCCCTCATATTCAACGGTGTTCAAAGGAGTGAAGAAAACCTAACGTGGCAAACCATCATCTGTTTGTTTGGCGGCGCAGTATTTCCATTGTCGCCGCAGCGGCCCTTGGTTTTGTTGCTGGCTTCAGATTGACAGTAGACAAATCAATTTCTCAGAGAGCTCTGCAAACCATTGCCTTGCCTTTGGGAGGACTTAGCCAAAATACTGCCGACTTACCAGCTACAACTGCGCAGTCCAATGCCCAATTTAAACAACTCGTCGCTAATTTGATGCAGGCGGAAAAAGTGGCAAGGCTGAATCCCCCTGTACCAGCTCAGTTTAAAGGAAAGACGGTTAATGACATCCCCATGAATACTGGAGAGAAAGTCATTGCTTTAACCTTTGATGATGGTCCTTGGCCAAAAAGCACTAACGAAATATTGTATATCCTCAATCAAAACAATATTAAGGCCACTTTTTTCTTCATCGGGAGAAATGTGCAGACCTTTCCTCATCTTGCCAAGCTAGTGGCAGAACATGGTCATGCAGTGGGGAACCATAGCTGGAGTCACCCTTATCATCAACACACTCCTGCGGCAGCGGCGAAGCAGATAGACCGCACAACGGAGTTGATTTACAAACTGACTGGTATTAAAACCAATATGTTTCGCCCACCAGGGGGTCACCTCAAAAATGGGTTGGTGACATATGCCCATAGCAAAAATTATGTGAACGTTATGTGGTCAGCAGATTCTAGGGATTATGCTGTTTCTTCACCAATATTGCTCAGGAATGTGCTTAACCAATCATCTCCAGGAGGAATTGTACTAATGCATGATGGTGGTGGTAATCGCATGGGTACGGTGTATGCTCTACCAGAAATGATTAGTCAACTCAGAAAGCAGGGT
>JAAHHL010001239.1 GCA_010672185.1 Caldora sp. SIO3E6
TGGTAGATTAGTCATAAGTAGGTAGGTTAAAAAAAAGTAACAAGTAACAAGTTTTGAGTTAATTATCCATGATTAGCAAGGGAGGTTTTATTCTTGGGTGCAAAATGTGGGGTGTTGGGGCAAACTCTATATCACAATTAGTCACCAATAATTCTTTAAAAATCTTGAAAACTTCTAGTCAATGACTAGACTCACAGTCATTTTTTAAGCTCATCCCACGACTTGCATTACGTAGGATGCAAACGTCATTAGTCAGAGAATCCTTTATACTAATAACCAATGACACTTGACAAATGACAAAGCGGCGGGAAGCTATCCTTCCCATCCCTTGAAGGAATGGGCTTACCGTCGCTTTTTGTAAATTTTTACTAACAATTATTAATTAAAGTCAAAATACCCCAACATTTGTAGATAAACTTAGTAATTATTGGAATATGGCAATAAAAATCTTGAAAAATGATAATGAGTGAACTTTTAAATTCTTTTCCTGGCAACTGCTCTGACAGCTTTCTCTGCTATTATTCAAACCAGAGCAGCAGAATCCAAATCATTGTCAGTTATAGGTTTGTCGCAATTCAAATCAACTTTATCGTTTCCTAGACTTCAATTAAGCCAGCTGCTGGGTTTGATAGAGTTACTGAACAAGGATCAACGATGGACAAGCAAATTCAACCCAACACCCAACAGCAGCTTCAACCTAACAGCATATACCAAGAACAACTCCGTCAAGCCCGCTTAAGCTTCAATCTGGCTTTTGGACTAACAACAGTAAGTGCCATTATTGGCTTTGCAGGGGTCTTACTGCTGTTTTCCGGCAGAGTACCTGCTGGAGTCGTGACAGCAGCGGGAGCTGCTACATCGGGAACTGTTAGTGCTTCCTGGCTGAAACTTACCAAGGAGACAAATGACCGACTTGATGATACAGCAAAATTTCTCGAAGACGAGGAAGAGGACTCACAAGTTTAAGTTTAGATGTGTCACGCCAATGACACACCATAAAAATGTAGGTTGGGTGAAACGGAGTGAAACCCAACGCAGCACAGACACGACCTTGTTGGGTTACGCTATCGCTACACCCAACCTACTTAGGGCTTGCTTCAGGAAGTAACAAGTAACAAGTAACAAGTAATAAGTAAGAAGGAATGCAGCATTTATCCTCGTTTTGGGCATTTGCATCCCCCAAGGTTACCCAGGGATTTTCCAGGTCGATGCCTGGTTTTTGAGCCAACAGATGCAAAAACCTTGCACTTTTGTAGGAAATACCTGGGTAATCTTCAAGCTGAAAGCTGAAAGCTGACAGCTGAAAGCTCAAAACTGATAGCTAATGACTTATTCAGCAAGCCCTACTTATTCCAGCATTTTAGCTGGGTCACTAAAGCGATTTATCAATTTTGAATTTTGAATTTTGAATTTTGAATTTTGAATTCGCCGTTAGGCGCTCATTACTCATTCAAAGTAGTCCAAACGCCAGCTTCACCAAGAGTAGTTGTTGCCTGGGGTAGCGTCGAACCATACAGAATGGGAATCAATCCCATAGCGAAGGAACCAATCACAACCAACAGGAGCATTTTGACTGGAGGTGGCTGGTATCTTACCAAAACTAGCCTGTTGGCTGCATAATCCTCAGATTTACTATAACGAGATGGTTTTTGAGATCTAAAATCTTCTGTATTCATCACAAAAAAATTAAAAATTGGTTTATATGTTCGACATTGCTACAGACCTGCCATAGCAAGTCTCTACAAGGTTTTTGCTGTTTGCTTAAAATGGAGGTAGCTCTCCCCAGATTTGGTATGAACTATTCCTCAGCCTGTTTTGTTTATTTCGCGCAATCTGAGGGCTCGGTCACTGAGTCGAACTCTCTGCACACCACGATCCTACAAATATTTCGGCAAAATGTAGCGATTTTTACCGATTAATTTAATAAAATGTAGCAAAATTTACAGATTTTTTAGCATTACGTGGGAAGGGAAAATCACAAAGAAGGGTATTAATGAAGTGGCAATGATTCCCCACACCCTAACTAGAAGCACTAGTATAAAAACGCATGGCAAACCGCCAAAACAAATTAGTAGCGACCAAAAGTCCTAAAGCTAGGACTCCGCCACCAACTACCCAAATAATCTGAGTACGTCCCAGCATCGCTTCCGCTGGTACAGTCGTCAGGAATGCCACTGGCACAACAAAGGTGAAAAAGAATCTGTGAACAGTAGGATAAGCTCTAATGGGAAAGCGACCAGCTTCCAGCAAGTTTCGGAGTACCTCAGTCGCATTGTAAATTTTTACGAACCAAATGCTGGTTGCTCCTAGCATAAACCAGATGCTGTAAAGGCTAACTAGGCCAAAAAACAGTGGTACTAAACTTAGGAGGTAGTTACTCAAGGTCAAATCAAGGCTTCTCCCAGCATAGCCAATCAGGATTGCGGCAAAGAGTAAGTCTGGCAATCCCCAAGGAGAAAGGGTACGGAACGATAGCCAAAACTGACTACTGATAGGTTTGAGCAGCACAAAATCTAGAGTGCCTTGCTGAACGAGATCCACAACGATAGGCTTCTCAGGCGGGCGGAC
>JAAHHL010000124.1 GCA_010672185.1 Caldora sp. SIO3E6
TCTTACTGCTAGTGGTCAATACACTGCTGTGATGCTATCGGTAGAAGTGGGAGCCGCTTTTCCCCATGATCCAGGAGCAGCAGAAGCCGCTATTCTCTGCGCCTGGACTAATGCTGCCAAATTTCGTCTTCCTCCTGAGTTACAACCTCCCTTGTGGCCCGAAGCTACTCCAGGACAGCGTATTGGTGTAGCATTGAGCGAGTGGGCACACCATTCTCCCCGTCCTCTGGTAGTTTTTATTGATGAAATTGATTCTTTACAAGACGAAACCCTGATTGCGGTTTTACGACAATTGCGTTCAGGCTATCCCAATCGTCCTCAAGGATTTCCCCATTCTCTGGCGTTAATTGGGGTGCGGGATGTGCGAGACTATAAGGTAGCATCTGGGGGCAGTAACCGTCTCAACACTTCTAGCCCTTTCAATATTAAACTAAAATCCCTGACCCTGAGGAATTTTACTTTATCAGAAGTTGCTCAATTATATCAGCAGCATACTGATGCAACTGGTCAGGTGTTTACAACTGATGCGGTAGAGCGAGCTTTTACTTTAACTCAAGGACAACCTTGGTTAGTGAATGCCTTAGCCAAAGAAATTGTCGAAGAGTTGGCGATCGCTCCGACTCAACCGATTACTATAGAACATATTGAGACAACTAAAGAAATTCTGATTCAACGACGGGATACCCATCTGGATAGTTTAGCCAGCTTATTGCAGGAAGAAAGAGTAAGAGCTGTGATCGAGCCCATGCTAGCTGGGAGGGAGCTAGGGAATATCCCCAGTGATGATGTACAATTTTTGATTGATTTGGGATTATGTTACATGAATCCTCAAGGAGGATTAGCGATCGCTAATCCTATCTACCAAGAAGTTTTACCCCTGGTTTTAAGCAAAACTCCACAAGCCTCTTTACCACGAATTGCCCCTAGTTGGCTAACCCCTGAAGGAAAACTCGATCCAGAACAACTCCTCCAAGCGTTTCTGAGTTTTTGGCGGCAGCATGGTGAACCTTTACTCAAAAGTGCTCCTTACCATGAGATTGCTCCCCATTTAGTACTGATGGCGTTTTTACATCGGGTGGTTAATGGAGGTGGTACTTTAGAGCGGGAATATGCCATTGGTAGCGATCGCATGGATTTATGTCTGCGCTATGGGAATGTTACTCTGGGTATGGAGTTAAAGGTGTGGCGCGAAGGACGACCTGATCCTATTAAAGCTGGATTGGAGCAGTTAGAAGGCTACCTAGCTGGATTAGGACTGGATACTGGCTGGCTGGTAATCTTTGATCAACGGCAGGGACTACCTCCTATTGCTGAGCGTACTACTACAGAATTAGTAACGACATCAAGCGATCGCACTGTGGTTGTGATTCGGGGGTAATATTATTTACTAATACTTCACCTTGATTTACTACGGCATAAGACAAGAATACGATCGCCTGATTAATAAAATCTTGGACAGTCTTAATGGGGAAAGTTTAGGGCGGGTTTTGATGGGCATATTCGGTTAAGATAGCCTAGATTGTCCCTAAACCCGCCCCTACAAGTGCATCGAAACAAGTGCATCGAAAATGTGCCGAATTTTATTTCCAATTATCCATTATCCATTATCCATTATCCATTATCCATTATTCATTATTCATTATTACCAAGGGCTTCCCACTAAAGTAAAAGCACTCCAGTAGAAAGGATGAGAAAGGTCTTTGTCTTCTAGCTTAGTTAACTGAGGAGGTAGGGGAATACTACCTTTATGGCTCACTAACTGACCCGCTGTTAATCTTACTTCACCTCGGATCATCGCCATCTGGGTTTGCTGTAAAGCTTGAGCTTTAGCGGGAGCTACTTGCAACTGCTCGTAAAATGTCTTCATTAACCCCAAGGTTCCTTCATCGCTGACATACCACAAACTGCCTATAGCGGATTTTACTCCTGCTAGCACTGCTAAGCCAGCAAATCCGAACTCAGCTTCTTGATCTCCCAAAGCAGTGCGACAGGCACTCAGTACTAACAATTCAACTGTTGGTTGATTAAGTTGGAGTTGACGCAGCTGATCTAATCCCAGTTTTCTATCCCACAAATGGATGTAGGAGTTACTGGGCCTACCTGGTAAAAATTCTCCATGAGTGGCAAAATGGATGATACCAAAGGGCTTTTGGCTACGCAATCGCTGAAGATTGGCGATGGTAAAGCCTTCGTTGAGGACTGATTTGCCTTGCCATACTTGATCTGCGATCACTTCTAATTCTATTGGTACTGCTGGTAAGGGTTTTTGCTCAGGAAATTTTGCTGCTCCCATTGCCAAGAGATGGCTATCTCTAACATCTACATAACGAGTATCAGTTAGGCTGAAGCTTGGCATTAAGCTAACGCTGTATTGTTCGACAATAAATCCCTTCCCGTCATGGAGTGCCGCAATTGGTAGCGATCGCAAACCTGCATCCATAATAAATGCTAGATGATCGATGTTTTGATCAGCTAAATCTGATTCTAGGGGAGCAACTAACCATTGGTACAATTGTTGAGCTGGGGGTAAATATTGATCATCACTGGCAGTGCCAGTGACTGCCTGGTGAAATTGTCGAGCGACTCTGATTAGTTCTGCTTTCGTTACTCCTGGCATTTGGGAACGAATCACATCTCCGGAGGAAGTTACCAGCAATAGCTCTAATTCATCACTAGCTTGGGATGTTGAGTTAAGGGTATCTGATTGCTGCTTAAACAGGGCATAAATAAGTGCAGATTTCATGCCAGTGATTTCTTCATTCTCGCGTAGAGTAGATTGAGCCTCTGTTAAGGTTTTGACGGGAGTATCTTCCAGATCCAGATATTCGTTAAATTTGTTAGTAATGTTGGCTTCTGGTTGGTTTGCCTCTCTCTCCGTTACTTTAATTGTAGATTTTATCGGCTCAGCAGCTGTTGTGCTTGTTTGCTCTCCCTGGGAATTAGTTTCACTAGGTTGATTAGATTCACCGACTGGACTAGGTTCACCGGCATCGAGCGGTTCACCATTATTTATTTCTGGTTGCTCCGATGGAGTTTGTCCAGGATTATTATCTAGTGGCTCAAGTTGAGTTTGTCCAGGATCATTATCTAGTGGCTCAAGTTGAGTTTGTCCAGAATTATTATCCAGTGTATCAGGTGGAATTTGTAAAGGCTTAGGCGGAGCATCAACGCTAATAATCTGGATATTGCCTTTGATGTAGGTAAAGGGAAAGGACTCGAAAGGTGTTATTGTATATTCACCAGTGGTGATGGCAGCTGCTGTACCATTGAAGCTGCCATCTCCTACTTCAAAGGGAATTATGCCTTCTCCCCCATGATAAATGGTAATATCTCCCCCGACTTGCCCTATAGTAGAGATACTGACTAATTCTTCATCAGCCATGAAGCTACCAGTGGCGCGGAAGTTGCTGCCGGTGATGATTTCTACATTACCGCCACTAGTTTCCCCTTGAGCATTAATCCAGGTAACTTGGATATCACCGGAGGGGTCAAGGCTAACATTTCCCCCTTTACCAGTTGAGCCACTGGAGTTAATTGCTTCTGCGGTGATAAAGGTACTAGCTTCAATGGTAATATCTCCGCCATCGGTAGCTCCTGAGGAGTTCAGGTTGCCGGTTGTGACTCCTCCGGTAGTACTGGTAACCTTAATTGTGCCACCACTATCAGTAGCAGAAGAGCTATCTATGTCCCCAACGGTGATGCCTTGATTGGCCCTTAAGGTGATAGGAGCACTGTCTGTAACTTTGATAGTTCCATTGATATGGTCAATGGAGCCTGAACCAAGAGGCGATCGCAAAGTGACTGGACTAGAGAAATTAAGGTCTCCTACTATGGTAATCTTACCACTGCTATCAGCACGTCCGATGGTAATGTTGCTGAAATCACTGCCTAAGTTACTAATTTCTGCACTAGTAAGATCCAGAACATTGATACTATCACCTATGCCACCAAGCCGGATATCTTGGGTTGCACTCCCAGGCTCAATCTTTAAATCACCGGTACCGGAGACATTGCCTCCCCAGTTAAGCTCATCTCCGACCAAAGTCAGCTTGCCTGTTGCACCATCAAGATTGCCGCTGATGCTAGCACCATTACCAAAAAGGAAGGTATTGTCGCCACCACCACCAGTTAGGTTTTCAATATTGACGAAAGTTAAGGTATTGGCAAAACGCTGATTCAGGTTACCTTGGTTAGCACCGGTAAGATTCCAGTTAGTGTCTTCCTCAGGACCGATTAAAGTTGAACCACCTGCAATAATAACAGGGTCGAGGAATGAACTGCTTCCTTCATCAGTAACAGCATTAAATAGAGCGATCGTGCCAGTGCCATTAGGACGACCAATGGTAATACGATTAAAGCCATCCTGCAAGGCAGCAAGTTTGGCAGTCGTCAAATCCAGACTGTTAGGTCCTGTATCACCTACCCCACCAATGGCAATGTTTTGTCTTCTAGTAGTAGGCTGTAGCCTTAAATTACCATTGCTGCTGATGGATGGTCGGTTATCCACTCCTCCCGTAAAGTCCATTTCATCAGCTGTCAGGTGAATATCTCCACCTTGTAAGAGACCCCTAGCATCCACATCACCAGTGATGATTCTGGCAGCATTGAGAATGACATTGCCACCAGTCCCTTGGGGAGAAGAGGCATTTATTAAGCCACCTACTGAAGTTTGACCATTAAAAATAACTGCACTAGTATCAATTGTGCCCCCGGCTGTCAGCTCTATCCTACCAGCTTGAACACCACCACTGGAGTTAATACCACCAGTGGTAATGTTACCAGCAGCAGTAAGGGTGATATCTCCACCAGAGGCTCCCCCCAAGGCAGTGCTATTGAGTTCGCAAGCACTAACTACACCACAAAGGCTGCTGACAGTAGTGTTGATATTACCACCACTGCTGGTGATGGTGATGGCTCCGCTACTAGGGATACCATTATTGTGGGTGGTAGTAATCGGACCAGGGTTGATATCCCCAGCAGCAGTAAGGTTAACATTACTGTTGTTAGAATTGATGCCACCGTCGATTGAGAGAGCACCATTATTACTAGTAATCTCAATCTCCCCAAACCGTTGGATATCACCCAAGTTTATATCCTGTTGCGCGGAAAGGGTAAGATTGCCACCGTTTTGGAGAGTGCCTAGATTGAGAGCACCATTACTGCTAGTAATTTCCACTCCACCAACATTGGTTAAGCTCATGTTGGTAATATTCCCTACCCCACTAGTAATCTCAATCTCTCCCAACTGTTGGATATCACCCAGATTAATATCCTGTTGCGCGAAGAGGGTGAGGTTGCCACCGTTTTGGAGAGTACCTAGCTTGAGAGAGCCATTACTGCTAGTAATCTCAACACCACCAACATTGCCTAAGCTAATGCCAACACCTGTATTATTATCGGTGATGTCCCCCATCACACTAGTAATATCAATATTCCCAAACCCTTGGATATCATCCAAGTTGATATCCTGTTGTGCGGTGATAGTAAGATTGCTGCCTTGATTAAAATTAGCTAAATTTACAGCGCCTTCACTGCTGGTAATATCCACATTACCTACATTGTTTAAGCTAATACCAACCCCTGTAGTGTAATCAGCGATGTCCCCCACCGCTTCTAAAATTACTGGTCCTCCATTAGTAGTAATGGAGTCAACCTCAATACTTCCTGGCACAACTAGCCAATTGGTAGAATTGAATACCGTTCCTCCGGCATTAGTTTGGGGAGGAGTAGGAGCATTATCTAAAGCAGTTTTGCCTGCTTGCATAACTAATGCTGGACTAGTGGTCAAAATAGCGAAATGAGGGTCTGTATTGGGAATCGCTCCCGTTTGATCTGGTCCAGTAATGGTAATATTGCCACCAAAAATACTACCCATCGCTTCGACTTTAAGTGAGACTCCAGTATAGTCTCCAAAGAAAACATTGCCCTCAGAACTAATAATCGGGTCATAGTAACTGAAAAAATTACCCGGTTTTCCTGACAAATCTAGGATGGAAAAATTGCCCTTACTCTTGAAATGAGAATCTCCAGAAATAATACCATTGCTGACTAGGGTTAAGTCCCCCTCACTGACAAAAGCTTGATCCGCATAATTCAGCGCTAGGATATCGATTTCATTCTTGCCCTGAATCAGGAGGTCTCCCCCTGCCTCAGCAATAAAGGGTTTATTAGCACTATCCCGAATCTGGACAGTATTATCCGCCAACACAGTTAAATCTCCACTGGTATTTAACTGACTCTCTACCAAAGTCACATTATTCGTAGCCGATAATACCGCTGTTTGAGCTGTAGCTTGATGAGCAACCACATCACCATTCTCAACACGAAAGCCAGAACCGATTAACTCTACTGTGCCATCGGGGTTAACCATTAACTTGGTGGAGTCAACGGTGGGATTAGCTGTCAGTAAAGTTGGTAAATCTTGGGGGGTAATTGGTAGTACTTGCCCTGAGCTATCCTGTAGTGGTTTAATCTCTAAGCTCAAGATGTTTCCCGGTTGACTAATCTTGACTAAGTTTTCCCCTGGTACTGTCGCCAAAATCAGATTTCCCCCAGGAGCACTGAGTTGGCCAGTAGAGATGATACTACCACCGAGTAAAGTTAAATTTTGCCCTTCTGATACCGCTAAATTACCATGATTGATAATACTTCCCGGTTGAGACAGGTTAAAGGCAAAGGCAGTAGGATCTCCAACTAGGTTTTGGTAGTCATTATGACCGAAAACCTCAAACCCATGATCCTCACCAAAGCTAATACCTGTGGCCGTAGTCGCAAAAAAATCCCCAGGGACATTTAATGTAGCATCATTACCAAAAATCATCCCCGCAGGATTGATTAAGAATAAGTTAGAATTGCCGCCACTAACTTGAAGGAGACCATTAATTATTGAGGGATCATTACCTACAATCCGCCCTAGGATATTGCTAATTTGGGGATTAGACAGAAAATTGGCAATCTGATTGCTGGAGAGTCCAAATTGATCAAAACTGTGAAACAGATTCTTGCCGTCTCCAGAAATAGTACCCCCATCAATTTTGAATTGGTTACCGTCAGGAGTGACATTAGTACCTGTACCATCAGCAGCGGGGGTAATGGGTTGAGCTAATACCCCACAAACGGGATAAAATGCTACTACTCCCCAAGAAATCAAGAAATTTAACCTAGTAATGCACCTTTGAGGGAATTTCATCTAAAACTCGGCGTAGAGTCCCCCTTGAGCACCGCGAGGGATGTAATGGGAGAAAAACGCTGCCTCCATATCTTGGTTGACGTGATCTAGCCCCACAGTTCCCGCTCATAAACTGTGGGCTTCTCAGTAACTCCTGCTTTGCTACAGGGGATTAACTGAACTTGAAATTGGGAGGTTTATCAGAAGAGGATGTTCAGGGTGAGATTAACCCTTCATCTCTTTCAAATTTTATTATCTTTTAACACCAAAAATAAACCCTAATTTGTATAAAGTTTATTCTTTTAGAAAAAAAATTAGAAAAACTTAGGAAAAGTTAGGGTGACCCCAAGAAGGGAGCATCTCAAAGTTGCAAATTCATCACTGTTCAACTTTCAGCTTTCAGCTTTCAGCTTTCAGCTAATTAGGGTCTGCTGCAATTTGTCATTAGCTTTCAGCCGTCAGCTTTCAGCCGTCAGCTTTCAGCTTTCAGCTTGAAGATTACCCAGGGATTTTCCACAACAATGCCAGCTTTTTGAGCCCATTTGATACATTTCCTTGTACAATACTTGGCTTATTAACAGCTTAAAGCCTTGTCTGGTATAGCTTGCGCACTAATTCTCCCAAGCCCTAATTAGGGAGATGTCTGCACTATATGTACAAAAATGAGATGCTCCCCCCCAAGAAGTCAATTATCCCATGTACAACCCCAACTTCGACAAGGCAATTTTACTCCCTCGACTCATTTAAAGGAAGGGCGATTTTTTGAGCGATAAAAGGGTTTTTTGACAATAATTGCAGGATAAGTCTTGTTTCGGATTTCTACTTCTAATTGCTGCCCAATTTTAGCTAATCGGGAAGGGACATAAGCTAAGGCAATCGCTTTGCCTAGAGTTGGTGCTAATGTACCACTGGTAACTTCCCCTACCTGTTGTCCTTCGGAGATTATCGGATAACCGTGACGAGCAATATGACGACTCTGCATTTCGATACCCACCAAGCGTTTTTCTACTCCCGCTGCTTTTTGTTGATCGAGTACCGAACGTCCGATAAACTCACCTTTAGTATCCAGATGAACTAACCAACTCAAACCAGCTTCCAGGGGAGTAGTAGTATCATCAATATCCTGCCCATAAAGCGCCATTGCCGCTTCCAACCTCAGGGTATCCCTCGCACCCAAGCCACAGGGAGTTACCCCAGCACTCTGGAGATTGCGCCAGAGTTCAACCCCTACCTCTGGCTCTACCATTACCTCAAATCCATCTTCTCCCGTATAGCCTGTCCTTGCCATAAAAGCAGGCTTACCGAATATGGTTGTTTCTAAATGTCCAAAAGCTTTGACGGTCGTTAAGTCTGTCGCAACCAGAGACTGAAGCTGGGCAACAGCTTGGGGACCCTGGCAAGCAATTAAGGCTTTTTCTAAGGAAAGGTCTTGCAAATTAACTGGAGCAGCTTCTAAATTAGCTAAGATCCAAGCTTTGTCTTTAGTACGAGTTGCCGCATTGACAATCATCATACCCCACTGCTCACCAGTCTCATCCTCACCCTGGTAGTAAAAGATAATGTCATCAATAATGCCACCTTGAGGATTCAACAAAACAGTGTACTGAGCCGCACCTGCTGACAATCGGGTTAAATCCGATGGAACCAAATGCTGCAATTGCTTCCGCAACTGTTTCCCCCTAAAGGCAAATTTACCCATATGGGAGATATCGAACATCCCTGCAGAAGTGCGTACTGCTTCATGTTCATTAGAAATACTGCTGTAGAATACTGGCATTTCCCAACCAGAAAAAGCAGTTAGTCGTGCCTTCTGTTCTACCGCTAGCTCAAACAAAGGTGTCCGAGACAATCCAGTAGTTGCTGATTTTGATGCTTCTGATTTAGCCACGAATTGTCTTGAGTTGCAAGTGAGTATTCTTTCTATCTTAAAGGCTAATCAGACTTAAGTGCCATCTAAAGAATTTAGAATTTAGAATTTAGAATTTAGAAAAAAGTACAATATTACTTGACTTGTTGTAATTAACAGAAGATCCCCGACTTCTTTAAGAAGTCGGGGATCTGGGCGCGATCGCCTTATTACTCTTGCTGAAACTCAATATGAAAAGCGATGACCCAATCATTTAATATGACTAGTTTCTGGCTTCTTTTTGGACTGAAGTCCTACTACTGCTTATTACTTATTACTTATTACTTATTACTTATTACTTATTACTTATTACTTATTACTTATTACTTATTACTTATCACTTATTACTTATTACTTATTCAACAAGCCATAGTTATCTACTTACAAGCTTACCCTAAGGACATCTAGGATGCTTTCCACCATGGGTACAAATATAGTTAATTTGCTGAGTATCTAAATTCTTGGCTTTGGCAAAATTAACACCCTTAACACGAGCACCAGAGATAGCAGTGTTGGGAGCTTCAATAAATTCATTAGACTTAATCGGTATAGCTGTAGTGAAACTAGCCCCCAAGAAATCTGCTCCTGCTACATTGCTTCCCTGTAGCTTAGCCATACTCAAATTAGAATATTTAAATTTCGCATTTTGTAGCTGGGCATTACTTAGATTAGCACCTACAAGTTTAGTAGAACTCAAATCAGCCCCTCGGAGATTAGCATCGCTCAGATTGGCAGCGGAAAGGTCTGCTCCTTGCCAATTCGATTGACTCAAATCAGCAAAAGGGAATTGCGCTCCCACCGCACTCACCTCACCTAAACTCGCACCATGCAGATTAGATAGGTCTAATTTTGCCTCACTCAAATCTGCACCAGTCAAGCTGGCATTTTCTAGAGTAGCTTGACGCAAATCTGCACCAATTAACTTAGCACTACTCAGATTAGCTCTGAGCAAACTACTATCAGATAAGTTAGCCTGATTCAGAGTCGCTCGAATTAAATTAGTACGATTCAACATCGTATTATTGAGAACAGCACCAGTTAAATCAGCTTCTTGGAGTTCAGCACCACTCAAGTCAGCAATCAAATCATCAAAAGTACCAAAGCGTTTATCCTCACCGGCTCCGTAGAAGCGAGTGCTGCGTAAACTCGCTCCTAGCAAATTAGCTGAGCGAAAGTTAATGCCGGACAAGTCCAGGTTATCTAGAACTAGGGTAAATGAAGTAGAACCACTGTCAACTAGACTCAAATTAATGCGACTCAAGTTGGTATTATGGGTTTGACCATTATAAATAGTGATAATTTTGGCGATCGCTCTTTTGGTTGCTCTTTGCCGCAAAGCTACTAACCGCTGTTCTTGAGTCGCGCCTCTTTCCTTAAGTACTTCTTGGTCATTTTGCAGGGATTGATTCAAACTGCGCAAGGGGGGAAGAGCTGCTGGTCCTTTACTGACCAAAGCTTGTTGTATAGTGTCAATCAGGCTGGGGTTCTTTTCTTGACCGAGTAAATCAATTAAGTAAGGCAAAGCCCGGGCATCGTCAAGTCTCGCTAGAGCTAAAATCGCTCCTTGTCGCTGTTCCGTTAATGTCTCGGAAGTAGAACCTAGTTGCTTAACCAGCGCCAGAAACACCTCATTGTCCTGCTGTTTGAACTCTCGCCGATTGGCCTGACTTTGAATATAAATTTGGGTTCCCACAAAAGTTCCCAATACCGAACCCATACCACCTAATGCCACCAGCAATAGGGTAATCCCAGGGTGCTGGCGCATCCAATACCAAAGATTTTGGGGTCGTCGCTGGGATTCTTTGGGAGTGAGTACAATAGTAGCGAGCGGGCGATTTTGCTGATGACCATTTCCTGGTTCCTCAGCAATGACACTGCCATTGCTGTCTACTTCCAAGGTTACTGATCGAGGGTGAGCTGAAGCTGACCATTGGCCTCCATTCTCTGGGTAGTTGGGGAGAGTTTGTGCTGCATCGACAACATAAGTTCCCGCTAGTTGGTCATATAAGGTACGGCGTCGAGATTTGATCAGCAAGCCAGCACTCTCTGCTAGAAGCATCAATCCCCCTAATGCCAGCAAAATATTGAGATCAGGAAAGGCTCCAGTGTAGCGCCACAGTAAATAAGCCACACCTCCTGACAATCCCCAACGTCCCACTCCCTCACGGAAAGCCGCACGAACTAACCCAGGAGGCTCTCCTGAGCGTCCAACAACCCGGATACCCAACCAAGTTTTGGGAGTAGTTTGACCGATTTGAGCAAGGAGATAGAGCTGCCAGCCGCCAAT
>JAAHHL010001240.1 GCA_010672185.1 Caldora sp. SIO3E6
TTCGATTTTTCATCCGTGTCCGGCTCCGAATTGAAATTGCCTGTCGCATGGTATGCTGTTGTCCGGTACAAAAGACGGTCTTCGGCGAGTGGCTATTTTTGTCCGTAGTACATTGCCAGGCATCAAAAGGTGGTAGCTACCAGCTTGTTTTTCAAAAATTGACACTTTATTGGCGTCGCTCAATCCAGGTCGGAGAGATTCCCTAATCTCAATGGCATCGTACAGGGTCTGTGTGGCTTCCGCTACCTGTCCATTGTGCAACAGAGCAGCACTCATAGAGTCAAGAATTGTTCCTTCAGTAGCGCGATCGCCCACTTCTCTGGTAATGACCAAGGCTTGTTTAAAGTAAGAGAGCGCCTTTTCATATTTGCCCTGACTAGAGTGAACTGCGCCAATATTATGGAGGCTGGTTCCTTCAACTGCAGGTTGTTCCAGCTCTCTAGTAATAGCCAAAGCTTGCTGAAAGTAAGAGAGTGCCTGTTGATAGTTGCCCTGACTGTGGTAAACTCCCGCCATGCCATTAAGGATAATCCCTTCCCCTGCGTGATTGTTCAGTTCTTGAGTAGTTGCCAAGGCTTGCTCAAAGTAGAAGAGTGCTTGTTGATGTTTGCCCTGACTGTGGTGAACTCCCGCCATACCCGCGAGAGCTATCCAAAGTAGCTCACGATTGCTAATTTCTTTGCTAATAGCCCAAGCTTGTTCATAGGACTCCAAAGCCTTGTGTTCCTGACCCAGACTGTAGTAAAGTCCTGCAAGGTTGTTGAGGGTTGCCACTTCTGCCTTGCGATTGTTCAGTTCTCTAGTAATAGTTACAGTTTGCTCCAAATACAAGAGCGCTTTTTGATACTCTCCAAGACTCTGGTAAGCTGCCCCAATGTTGTTGAGTACCAATAGAGTCACCCCATCTCCAGGGTTTAAGTCCAGTTCTTTGGTAGTGTTCAAAGCTTCCTCAAAGTAGAAGAGCGCTTGTTCATATTCTCCCTGACTGTAATAAACTTCCCCAATGTTGTTGAGGACTTTTGCTTCCCGTCCGCTAAAGCCCAGTTCTTTGGTAATATCTAAGGCTTGCTCAAAGTAGGAGAGCGCCTGTTGATACTCGCCCAGTTTTTTGTAAGTTATCCCAATGCCGTTAAGAACTCCCTCTTCCTTCGAGCGATCATCCAGTTCTCTAGTAATGTCCAAGGCTTGCTCAAAGTAGGAGAGCGCCTGTTGATACTCACCCAGATTGTTGTAGGTTGAGCCAATCCCCGCAAGAACTTTTCCCTCCTCTGCTGAGTCATCCAGTTCTTCGGTAATGTCCAAGGCTTGCTCCAAATGTAAGAGCGCCTGTTGATATTCGCCCAGCTCATTGTAGGCTAGCGCCATGCCAGTGAGACTTGTCGCTTCTCCTTTGCGTGAAGCGAAGTTATCGCTGTTAGGGGACTCACTCAGTTCTCTGTAAATTGCCAAAGCTTGCTCAGAGAACGAAAGCGCCTTTTGAGGTTCGCCTAGACAGGAATAAACTGCGCCAATGCCAGCAAGATTTGTTCCTTCCCTAGGACGGTTGCCCAGTTCTCTGGTAATATCCAAGGCTTGCTCCAAGTAGGAGAGCGCCTGTTGACATTCACCTCGCTCATAGTGAACTATAGCAATTTGTTGGAGGTTAGTCTCTTCCCCAGGACGGTTGCCCAGTTCTTTGTTAATTTCCCATGCTTGCTTCAAGTAGGAGAGTGCCTGTTGATAATCGCCGAGAAGGTAAGACAGTCCTGCAACGTTTTTGAGAACCGTTCTTTCCCATGTCGGATTGCCTTCTTCTCTGGTAATGTCCAAAACTTGCTCCAAGTACGAGAGCCCCTTTTGATACGACTCTGCATTGATGTCAACTAACCAAATTCTGTCGATTGCCTGCCCTTCCCGAGTGAAATTTAGGACTGGCTGAGTAATAGTAGTCGTGGATTGAAAAGCTGCAGAGATTGAATTCTGAGCTAGAAGTGTGAAAAAACTATTAACAATCAAGAAAGCACCAACACGACGGTTATCTGTATCATCAGTATCGCCGTCATCGTCTGTATCATCAGTATCGCCGTCATCGACTCCATCTGGGCCGCCAATAAGAATGTTACCCTCTTTGTGCTTGAAGGGAAAGGATTGGGAGGGAGCGATGGTGGAATCCCCCGTTGTGATGGCACCGGCGGTTCCGTTGGTGGTAGCATCCCCGACATCAAAAGGAATTTCTCCATTCCCTCCATGCAAGATAGTGATGCTGCCACCTCCTTGACCCCCTGCGGTGGAGATGCTGGCATCAATGCCGTTGTTGTCTATAAAAGTACCCGTTGCTCGAAAGAATTGGCCTGTAGTGATGTTAACCTCTCCACCTATGCCATTGCTACCGCCTTGGGCATTGATGAAGTTCACTTGAATGTCACCAAGGGAATCGAGAGTAACTTTACCTCCATCGCCAATAATACCACTGGAGTTGATTTCTCCAGCAGTGATGCTTACTTGAGCACCGAGGAGGATTTCACCTCCATCCCCTGCTACACCAGAATAAGAGTAAGAGGGAGAGCCTAGAAAACCTGCTATAATGA
>JAAHHL010001241.1 GCA_010672185.1 Caldora sp. SIO3E6
TCCGGCTTCGCCATTTCAACATCCAGCCCCACTGACCTCACCGATTATCTACAATTTTCCCCTAGGGAACTAACCATACCACCAGGAGTGACCCGCCGAGTACGCCTGATTTCTCGCTTTCCTCCCAGCTTACCAGAAGGGGAATATCGAGCAGTGGTGTTCACTGAAACCCTCAATCAGGCAACCGATGCTACCGGCAATCGTGTTGCTCTAACTGCGAGAATTGGCACTACTGTCTATGTGCGTCAGGGAGATTTGTCTCCTAATCTGACAGTAGAGAGTGCTAGTTGGAATTCTGAACAAAAGCAGATACAACTGCTAGTGCGCAATACAGGTATGGCATCGGTTCGTCCTGTAGCTAGCTGGACATTACAACAAGGAGCAACCGTTGTCGAGAAGGGCAGTATTGAACCAACTGGTATTGTAGCCCAGAGCGATCGCAATTTTTTGTTAGGCTATCCCAATCAAGACCAACCTGTTCCTGCTTCCGGTCAATACCAGCTTACAGGGGAATTGCTCTGGTCTGAAGACGAAGAGCAACGTACACAACCGTTTAGCGTTGAGCTAATGATTCCCTGAACCTACCCCTAATATCAAGTTCGGTTGAATACTTACACTTCGGTTGCAACAAGGCAGAGGGCAGAGGGCAGAAGGCAGAAGGGAAGAAAGAAGGTTGCAAGGTAGAAAGGAATTATCAGTGATTATCCGAACTTGATATAACCCCTTCCAAGAGGGGAATAAGAATTAAATTACTTCTTTCCCGCCACAAGATTACCCATCTTCTTCCTTTGTTCCTTCGTGCTCTTTGTGTCTTTGTGGTTCATTCAATCTCACTGACTTCTGACTCAGAGGCTCCTGAACTTCTAAACTCCTGATGCTAGGATTAATTACTAGTGTGGTAATCGGAATTACCGATAACACTTGGTCTCAAACCAACAGCAACTTATTGGAACTGACGAATTCTGAGAATCCGACAACTCCAGCAATAAAAGAACCAGCAGACTTTACTATCCTACCCGTAGGAGTGAATGTTGGTGAACGAGCAGTGATTTTTACTGTCTTAGTGCGGGGAGAAGAAGATGGCTCTGGAGCAGTTAATTTTGAACAATGGTTAGTGCCCTATGATACGGTAATTAAGGCATTAAAACTGGAAGTTACCCCTTTAGCCGATGGTCTGATAGAAATGCGATCGCCTGGTTTGATTACTCGCATCGACCCCAGTCAATTGCGCAATGACCCAGAGTTGGGGTTAGTCTTCTCTATTGAAGAAATCCAAACCCTACTAGGTGTTCCTGCTGAATTTGAGATCAATGAATATGCGATCGTTTTCAATCCTCCTTGGTTAGGTAAAAGAGGAGGAAGAATTGGCATTACTGAAGTTCCCATACAACTAGAAGGATTACCTCTAGTCAAGCCAGCTAACTTCACTTTCACCGCTATTGAGCAAGGAGTGAATACTACTGGTTCCGAGGCTTCCTCCCTAGACTATCAAGGAGAATTGACAGCAGTTGGTACTCTACTAGATGGCAGTTGGTACTTTCGAGTTAACCAACCAGAATTACTCGATTCCCGAACCTGGAATCTAAGGGAAGCTCAATATCTACAACAGACTAATGCTGCTGATTATGTAGTCGGTTCTCAGCCAAGTTTTTGGCGCACTCAGGCGGCTGGAGACTATTGGGGTGTCACCACCATCCAACGACAGGGATTTACACCGCCAGAATCTTTGGGTGGCAGCGGGTTTATTCCAGGGCAACGGTTACAATCTTCCCAAGTGGGAAGGACAATTGTGGGAGAAACAGATCCAGGAACTTTAGTGCGGCTAACTCAGGGGTTTGGTGATATCGTTTTGGCAGAAGTACTAGTAGATTCTTCTGGTATCTACCGTTTTGATGATGTTCCTATCGGTGGTCGTTCCTTCGGTAACTATCGTGTTTTACTCTATCCTCAAGGACGCTTGACTGCCCAACCGGAAATTCGAGAAGCGACCTTTTCTACTGTACCAGGACAAATCCCTGCGGGAGCCTCGGCAACCCTTATCTCTGCTGGTATCAGACGGCAAGCCTCTGGAAGAGAAGACCAGAGTTTTGTGGGAGAATTCACTAATGTCCAAGGGGGAGTTAATCAGCGTTGGGGAGTATCAGAAGATGTTACTCTAGGGATTGGTGGTATCTACGATCAGCTTCCTAGAGGTATCGGAGAAATTTTTTTTAGGCCAACAGACATTCCTTTAGAACTAGCGGCTACGGTGGTTTCTCCTAATGAAGAAGAAAGTTGGGATGTCAATGCTAGCCTCCGTTATAATCCAACAGCTCATCTTAGTACTCGGTTTAATAGCGATCGCATTTCTCAGCGTTTCAATCTTAACTGGCGAGTATCCCCTAACTTCAGCTTATTGGGAAGTTACAACAGTCGAGACAGTACCGCTGTGGGAGTACAAACTACCTTCAGTGGTAGGGGCTTTTTTACTTTTGCCCGTGCCACCCTAGATACGGAAAATCGCTTCCGCTGGAATCTGACTCAACGTCTAGGGAGTTTAGAATTTACCCAGCAAGGGAATGAA
>JAAHHL010001242.1 GCA_010672185.1 Caldora sp. SIO3E6
AGGCAATTTGCTGATTGAGCCTTTGACACCTACCCAATCCATCCAAGTCGGTGGTACTGATAGTGGCAGTAACAATATCCTCGACTTGACTGGCACAGAACTTAGTCTGCTACAAAATGGCTTTACCTCGATCGCTATTGGAGATACTAACAGCAATGGTACAATTACCTTGGCAGGGAATACTACTTTCTTTGACCCTGTTACCCTGCGCTCCAACTCCATCAACCATACCGCTGGCATCCTGATCGGAGAAGATGATGCGACGATTACCTTACTAGCCAATCAAAACATTACTACTGGGGATATTATCAATTCCGGTCGCGCGATCGCTATCACCAGTCTACAAGGTAATATTGAAACTGGAACTATTGATAGTAGCTCAGCGGACGCTAACGGTGGTAATCTGACTCTCCAAAGTTCCCAAGGAGCAATTACTACTGGTAACCTCAACTCTTCTGGAGCCACTGATGGTGGCAACATTATCGTTGAAGCTAGCACCCAAATCACTACTGAACAAATTAACTCCAGTGGTAAAACTGGCAGAGGTGGCAGTGTTTTCCTAGACCCTTCTGGAGACATCCAAGTGGACTGGATTAATGCCGAAGGAGGAATAACCGGCGGCACAGTAGACATCACCACCCAGAGTTTTTTCCGCGCCACCGATACCTTCACCGCAGCTGACGGCAATGAAGCCAGCATTTCTACCGTTGGCGATAGCAACGGCGGTGCTATCACTATCCGACATGGTGGTAATGGAGAAATTCCCTTTGATGTGGGAAATGCTACCACCAACGGTACAGCAGCAGCCATCACCAGCGGCAACTTTACTATTGCTCCAGAACAATCCTTCCTCTTTACCTATACAGAAGGCAATATTCAGATTATTAGTATTCCTGCTCCCCCTATTAATCCTGCTCCCCCTATTAATCCTACTCCCCCTATTAATCCCATTGATCTTATAGAACCATACCAGTTCTTTACACCTCTAATATCCGAAGAAATTCTCCCTGTAACAGTAGACACCACTGTAGAAGAAATCGAAGCCAGCTTTACCAGGGAATTTGAAGAGCATTTAGGCATCAGTGATACACCTATTGTCTCTCTAGAAACTGCTCGCACCAGGCTCAAAGAGATAGAACAAGCTATTGGCGTCAAACCTGTCCTTATCTATGTCTTTTTTACTCCCACCACTGCTTCTTTAGAACCTCAACTCACCGACAACTTAGAACTAGTACTAGTCACTGCTCAAGACAAACCTATTCGATATCGAGTACCAGGAGCAACTAGGGAGCAAGTCTTAAATACTGTCCAATTATTCCGCCATGCCATTACCAATATCATCGATTCGGGTGCCTACCAACCACCAGCACAACAACTGTATCAGTGGCTCATTGCACCTTTAGAAGCTGACTTACAAGCTCAGGGGATTAATAATCTCACCTTTATCCTAGAGACTGACTTACGTTCTTTACCTCTGGCTGCACTTCATGATGGTACTAACTTCATTATCGAAAAATATAGCATCAACTTAATGCCTAGTCTTTCCCTTACCGATACCCGCTACGTAGGTATCAACAACACCAAAATGTTAGCAATGGGAGCCGCCGAATTTACTGACCAAAATTCCTTACCTGCAGTACCAATGGAATTATCCACCCTCATCGGTCAACTATGGGAAGGCAAATCCTTTCTCAACGAAGAGTTTACCTTCAACCAACTCCAATCGGCTCGCAATACCCAACCCTTTGGCATCGTTCATCTAGCCACCCACGGAGAATTTCGTCCAGGGAAGCTGAGCAATTCCTACATCCAGTTGTGGGATAGGAAACTGCAACTAGACCAAATACGGGAGTTGGGATTCCATAACCCCCCAGTAGAACTGTTAGTCTTAAGCGCCTGTCGCACAGCTTTAGGAGATGCGGAAGCAGAGTTAGGATTTGCGGGATTAGCCGTCTCAGCAGGAGTCAAGTCAGCCTTAGGCAGTCTCTGGTACATTAGTGATGAAGGGACGCTGGCATTAATGAGCAACTTTTACCAACAGTTGCAAAAATCCTCTATCAAAGCTGAAGCTTTGCGCCAAACCCAGTTAGCCATGCTGCGGGGTGAAGTTCGTCTAGAAAATGGCAAACTAATAAGTGGCAATCTTACTATTCTTTCCTCTCCAGAGTTACAAGAGTTGGAAGATAAAAATTTAACTCATCCTTACTACTGGAGTGCGTTTACTTTGATTGGTAGTCCTTGGTAGTGGCGTGACACACCTAAAATGGTGGGGAGAGAAACGGGTTTTGAAGTAATAAGTAATAAGCAGTAGTAGGACTTCAGTCCAAAAAGAAGCCAGAAACAAAAGCTACTTCACTTTGTCCGTGACTATCCACATAGTTTTTCTCAATCTCCATGCTGGTACAGTGGCGTAAAACTCCTTCAATCATAGCGGCGACTTTGTTCATTCGGCAATATTTCTTGAATGAGCCATTCACTCATTTGTACCGAATCTTGGACAGTGGCAACTCGAAAATTAAATAAACGACGAATTTCAACCCGATAAACTTTTGCCGAACGACCT
>JAAHHL010001243.1 GCA_010672185.1 Caldora sp. SIO3E6
TGAATCCCGCAACCTGTTGAAAGACTGGTGGCAAGGTCTAAGCGATCGCACATTGATTATTTTTCTCATCGCTAACGTATTTTTCACAATTTACGCAGCTCAGCTTAGTAGTACCCTGCCACTGTATCTAGCTAACTTTGTGCCTGGTGGCAACACCCAAACTGGATTTTCAGAACAATGGATTAGCTATTTTTTCGTGTGGCACGCTCTACTGAAAATTTTGTTTCAGCTTCCTCTGACTCGCAAACTAAAGTCCCTGAGCTATGTTGGAAGCTTAGCGATGGCGCTATTCCTCTGGAGTGGAGGATTTTTGTTGATTTGGCTAATTGGTGTTACATCTACAAAGCCCTTGATTTTTGCCATTGGAGCTTTTTCTGTGATTGCGATGGCAGAAATTATTTATTCGCCTGCTGCATCTGCACTAGTTGGAGAAATAGCTCCCGTTGATTTGAGGGGGATCTATTTTTCCCTGGAATCTGAATGTTGGGCAATTGGTTTCTTGATTGGTCCTGCTTTAGGAGGTTGGGCATTGGATCATCCCAACACAGCAGGAACTAATTTTTGGTTAATGCTAATTATAACTGCCGGGGTAGCTGCGGTTATTCTCAGGTTTCTCAAACATCGGATGACGGATGTAGTATCAAATCCGGTTGGTAATTGAGAATTGTTGGTTGGTATAGTTTTCTATAGACGAACAAGGGGCTTAAGCCCCTTGCCTCTGACTTGTTGTCAGCTTACCTTTCCAGAAGTAGCGTCACTGGGCCATCATTTTCAATAGAAACTTGCATCATTGCACCAAACTCACCAGTTTCTACCCGCAAACCACCCTGTCGCAACTTCTCGACAAACTGTTCGTACAAATTTCTTGCCAATTCTGGAGCAGCAGCACGAGAGAAGGAAGGACGGCGTCCTTTGCGACAATCTCCATAAAGGGTAAACTGACTAACTACCAGTAGTTCTCCTCCAATTTCTTGCACAGACTTCTCCCAGCGATCGCTACCTCCATTACTATCTGGAAATAGCCTTAAATCCAGACATTTTTTTACCATCCAGTCAAGTTCTGCTTCCGTATCAGTATCAGTAATACCCACCAACAAATTCAACCCTCGCCCAATTTTGCCTACCACTGCACCATCTACTGTGACTTGAGAGGATTTGACTCGCTGGATAATGACACGCATGGGGAATTGTATTTTGTTGTTTGTATTTTGTTGTTTGTCCCTGGTTTTTTGGGAATTGGGAATTGGGAATTGGGAATTGGGAATGGAGAATTACTTCCTTGTCTCCCTTGTCTCCCTTGTCTCCCTCAGCTCCCTCAGCTCCCTCAGCTCCCTTGTCTCCCTTGTCTCCCTCAGCTCCCTCAGCTCCCTTGTCTCCCTTGTCTCCCTCAGCTCCCCCAGCTCCCCCAGCTCCCTCAGCTCCCCCAGCTTTTACCAAGAGGGGAGTTGAGGGGCTCACAAGGGTAGGTTTTTAAGCAGTAACTAGCTGAGGTTCAGGCTGAGGCTCAGGGCGCTTACTATTGCGAATACCATTAATGGCTTCTGCATAATCTGCCGCTTTGAATACAGCAGAACCCGCAACAATTGCATTGGCTCCTGCTTCCAGAACCTGCCAGGTGTTGTTTACTTTCAAGCCGCCATCCACTTCAATCCAGGGATCAAGTCCTCGCTCATCACACATCTGACGCAACTTGCGAATTTTGGGTACTACACTTGAAATAAAGCTTTGACCCCCAAAGCCTGGATTGACGCTCATAATCAGCACCAAGTCACAGACTTCTAAGACATACTCAATCAAATCTAAAGGTGTTGAGGGGTTAAGTACCACTCCTGATTGCTTACCCAACTCCCTAATCTGACAAAGGGTACGGTGTAGGTGGGGGGAAGCATTATGTTCAGCATGAACAGAAATAATATCGGCTCCTGCTTTAGCAAAGCCTTCGACGTACTTCTCTGGCTCGACAATCATCAGGTGAACATCCAGAGGCTTTTTCGTAACAGGACGAATCGCGTCAACAATCAGGGGGCCGATGGTAATGTTGGGGACAAACCGACCATCCATCACATCAACATGAATCCAGTCAGCACCGGCGGCATCTACTGCCTTAATTTCTTCCCCTAGGCGGCTAAAGTCTGCCGATAGGATCGAAGGGGCAATAACTATTGGTTTTTGGGATTGAGTCTTAATCATATACTGGTAAGGTTCTCCTGCGGGTTTTTAATTATATTTATTTATCTTAACAAAAATCTTAATAATTTCTTCAGAAATTTAGGAGTACTCCTGAAGAAAAAGGCTTCGTGAACAGGATTTCAGTAGTTATAGCAACATTACCTAGCACCTAACACCTAACATCCATTGGTGACAAGTTAAGGTAAAGATGTCGTTGTCAAGGGAGCGGAGGAGCGGAGGAGCGGAGGAGCGGAGGAGCGGAGGAGCGGAGGAGCGGAGGAGCAGAGGAGCGGAGGAGCGGAGGAGCAGAGGAGCGGAGGAGCGGAGGAGCGGAGGAGCGGAGGAGCGGAGGAAGAAGAATACAATTTTCCTTAACCCTTGAAGTATTTCCAT
>JAAHHL010001244.1 GCA_010672185.1 Caldora sp. SIO3E6
TCCTCCTGCCTCCTCCCTCCTGCCTCCTGCCTCCTGCCTCCTCCCTCCTGCCTCCTGCCTCCTGCCTCCTGCCTCCTGCCTCCTGCCTCCTGCCTCCTGCCTCCTGCCTCCTGCCTCCTCCTAGGTATATATTGCTATACACTGGCAGAAGTAATTATATACATCATAATGATTGACCCTAATATCATATTTGAATTTTCCCGCACCAATTGTGTCGCCATTTGTGCTTTTCTTGTTCCTGCTAATTTGCTCCTCACCCTACAAACACTAGTTTTCACTATACTACGTCGCCCTCAAGCTCAGGTTCGCAATGCAGCTTTGGTTGCCTTTATCCCTGCCCTGCTGATCATACTCCATGTCTTTACCTGGTTAATGATTGGGGTAGTCATGGCTCCCACTTTTATCCTCTTGTGTCTAGGAGGTACTTGCTTGGCGCTCAATTCCTGGGCAATGTTCTATGGCCGTGCGATCGCTAAACAATTCCAAATTGGACAACTCTCAAAAATATCTACTATAATGAAATTTAAGATCACACGGGGCCTTAATTGGTTTCGACGTGTTGGCGAAAGCTGTTGAGTGATACAGGTCGAGAGTGAGTCTTCTCTCGCAAATACCGGGCTCAAACAAAAAAGTAACTGCGAACAAAATCGTTCCTTGTGTGACCAGATAGGTCACTCACCCCGTAGGGAATAACCCCTACCCCTCTGACTCTTGAGGGTAAACCCGGTTCCCAAGCCGAGGATGGCACCACGGTTTGAAACAGTGAACCAGAAACGACGGATGGAGTGAACTCACACAAAATCCTGACACAAGGGTAAGAGCCTAAGATGAACGCACAGTGAATCTAGTAACGAAGTGTCGTCAGATTTTAACGGGGGAACGAGTTGAAACCCCGAAGTCCAAAACACGGACATGGAGCAAAGAGCCTAAAGGTTATGGAACCCAAGGGAAAGAGTCTCTGTTCTCGGCACAAACTAGGCATCTAAGGGCTCATATCGAGTGACGTGACTGAAGCTGGGGAAACCTAAACCATCAATACCTATTTTAAGGGATACCTTGCCAAAGGATCGATGTTAGAGGTGAAGGATATATCCACCAAGCTAAAGCCCAGAGTAATGTCTGGGATATGCCAAAAGGATATCGGACTAGGAAAGTATAGTCACGGAGAATTCTAAGAGGTTTATGCTATACGCAACCTGGAATGACGTGAACTGGAAAATAACCAGAGAACACGTATTCGGAATTCAACAGAGAATATACAAAGCCAGCGTGAAGGAAGAATGGACAACTGTAGCAAACCTACAGAAGCTCATTATCAATTCATGGCAAGCAAAACTTTTGGCTGTAAGGATGGTCACCCAAGATAACCAAGGCAGGAAAACTGCGGGAATCGATGGGAAGGCAAGCCTGAACACCAGAGAAAGGATGGAACTAGTAAACCGTATAAGTATTGACGGTAAAGCTAACCCCGTCCGAAGGATAGAAATACCCAAACCTGGCAAGAAAGAAAAGCGCCCACTAGGAATACCAACCATCGAAGACAGAGCCAAACAAGCTCTGGTGAAAATGGCACTGGAACCAGAATGGGAAGCCAAATTCGAGCCAAACAGCTATGGATTCCGACCCGGTAAAAGTGCCCATGATGCTATTGAAGGGATACGATCTCGGTTAAGATTTGAACCCAAGTTCGTATTAGATGCCGACATCGCCCAATGCTTCGACAGGATCAACCATGACAGATTAATGTCAAAAATAAAGGCACCCGCCAATATAAAAAGACAAATCAGGGAATGGTTGAAAGCCGGAATCTTTCTAGATGGGGCATTCCACCCTACCAAAGAAGGAACACCGCAAGGAGGAGTAATAAGCCCTTTACTAGCCAATGTCGCTTTACACGGAATGGAAAAAGCCATCTCCAGTATCCCGAAGAAATCTAGGGAAGTACTCGTATTGATAAGATACGCAGACGATCTAGTAGTCATCGGACAAGACATGGAAAAGGTCAAACAAGCTAAGAACATCCTCACAGAATTCCTGGGAGAAATGGGATTAGCTCTATCCGAAGATAAAACCCGATTGTGCCACACCAAAGAAAAACTAAGAAATGAAGAACCAGGATTCGATTTTCTGGGGATGAATTTCAGACAGTATATTCGAGGCAAACATCGATCTGCCCGACATTGTAGCGGAAAGGTTTATGGGCACAGACTGTTAATCCAACCTTCCAAGAAATCTGTCAAAAGATTCAAGGAAAAAATAAAACTGGAATTAACTAAAGCCAAAAGAAAGGTCCAAGGCAAACGAGTACTATCGGTAATCGCGAGTCTGAAACCAATCATAAAAGGATGGGCAAATTACTATCGGATAGGAAACAAATCAGGAGACATTTTTCAAAAACTTGACGAATTTATATACCACAATTTACTCTCAATGACCAAGAGAGACATGGGAAGATCTTCCATGAACACCATGTGGAATAGATACTGGAAATACACAAATAAAGGTTGGAGATTTGGGGATACGACTCTAATGGGCTCCTAGTAACCTTGCCACACCTGACA
>JAAHHL010001245.1 GCA_010672185.1 Caldora sp. SIO3E6
AGCTTTCAGCTTGAAGATTACCCAGGGATTTTCCACAACAATGACAGCTTTTTGAGCCCATTTGATACATTTCCTTGTACAAGACTTGGCTTATTAACAGATGAAAGCCTTGTCTGGTATAGCTTGCGCACTAATTCAGCAAGCCCTAGCTAAGATCCTTCAACCCCTGATAACTTCGTTGGCAGCCCAATCAGGATAGAATTTTCCCTGTCCCCCTTTCAAATTTTTGAAAGCCTTGTACAGAAGGCTTTTTGCTCGATTTATCGAACAGCTAACTTTTCAAATGAGCGAACGGTGAGTAATAAGCGCCTAACGGCGAATTAAGAATGAAGAATTAAGAATGAAGAATTAAGAATCGCCGAAAAAGAACGCTAGAAACTAATTATATCAAGGTTTTCAGACCTAAATTAGTGTTTTTTAGTTTCAGCAAGAGCTCCCCAGGAGCGCTTCGCGCCCCCAATTGAATGGGAGAAACAATCTCCTACCTCCTTGGAACCTCCTTCCTCCTCCCTCGCCTCCTGCCTCGGAGCCTCCTGCCTCCTGCCTCCTAGTTTCTCGAGAGTAATTTATCTCAGTTTTAAGCACTTGCATCTCCACACCTAACACCTAACACCTACCACCTAACACCTACCACCTAACACCTAACACCTAACACCTATCTCAACAAAGAAAACCCTTCTGGACATAGAACTTCTAATGGCTCACCCAGTACAATAGTAGGCATGGTTGATAGTGCAATTGAAGATTCTTCAGATTCACAAATCCTTCTAATAGCAGTAGTTTCACCTTCAATTTCAGTGATAAATAGCCAACCAATATAGCTAGGTAGTTCAGTATCTGGCTTAGGTAGAGCAGTAATTGCGACACTTTGAATAGGTAAGTTGCCAGTAGCGGAACCATCCGAATCGTCTTGAGGAACAATCTCATAGCGATAGAACTCGGTTTCCAAGTTTGTGACAATCCCCAATTCTGCTGTATCAGCAGCGAATTTACCATTTTCTAGATAATAAGCCTGTTGTGCTTGAGTTAAAATAGTGATGAATTGAGTTGGAATATTTGGCCTTGAGTCTTGAGTCTCTAACTCAACTACTTGCACTTCTTCCGGTAAGGTTGTGCTATCCGAAATCTTCTCAAACAGGGTAGCACTAGTGCTAAAAGCAGTAGGTCTAGGTTGTCCAGGATCAATACCATCTAACTCTAAACGTAGTTTACCTTCGTTGGTCAGCTCAAAAATAGTTTGGGCTACTTCATTAGGATTAGCTATAACCTCAAGTTGCATGGGTTGAGTGGTAACATCAATTTGGTAACCCATTTCGATGGCAATCGCAGACCCTTCTTTGTCCGGTAAAACAATCAGTAATTGAGCCTCTGGCGTAAAAATAAATGTCACCAATTCATCAGTTTTAGGATCTCTAGCTTGCCATTGCCCCAGTAATTGATTCGTTATACTTTCGGTTTCTGCTGCTTCTGATGCTTGAGCCACTGTCGGTGCGATCGCGGATTGGGCATTCACCAACGGTGCTTTTACTGTACCTATTAGTATCAAAATGAATAGAAGGCACGAAGTAGAAGGCACAGGATAGATTTTGGGTATGTAGGGGCGTAGCATTGGGGCAACAATTTAAGCACATACGTCCTCAGTATATCAATCCAAATGCTTTCCTTATTTTCACCACACCCGGTCACCCCACACCGGGTCTTCCGTAGTTGGTGTGCTAAATTATTAGTTTGAGTTGGCAAAGTATTAACAGCGATAGCTTTAGCCATTTATTACCAAATTTCAAGGAGTTTTGAGTTACTTAGGTGCTACAGTCTTTGTGTGGCAAGCTTTATGAGCTATTAAATCTGATAGTTTAGCACAACGTACGGAAGACCCCGATTTCTGTGGCTATAGTTTGGCAAAAATGCTTTACCTCTTGGGGCGATCGCAAATGGTAAACTTGCTTTGTTGCTTTAGCTGTTTCTACGTAGTTTCGGTACTTGGGGGTTAGCTTTTGATGACACAGCCAGACTGTGGAATAGGAATTCAATGTACCTTTGACTAGGGGGCTATTTTCCGGCCAACCTTCCGGTGGCATCCAAGCACTTGTAATAAATCGCTTTGTAACCCACCAGTAGTGTCGCAGTAAAGGCATATCGAGATAGACTAGGGTATCGGCTCTGTCTAACCGTTCCCATAAAGTATCTAGGGAACCAAACCCATCAACGATCCATTGATTTTGTTGCAGAAGCTCATTATGAGCGGCTTTAAATTCGGCATGAGACACCTCGCCGCCACCCGGTTTATATTTCATAAGATCGAGGGATACTAAGGGTAACCCAGTTATTTTCGCTAAATATTTGCTGAGGGTTGATTTGCCGCCGCCAGCATTGCCAAATACTGCAATCCTATTCATAGGTCTTCTCCTCATCTTTTGTTGATACTTTTAACCTATAGCGTTTCTCATACTTGTGAGGTACATTCGCTATTGGTTTTTGCCTCGCTTCGCTCACCATGCTGAACTTCGTTCCGCTCCGCGAACGCAAAGGGAATAGGGAATGGGGAATAGGGAATGGGA
>JAAHHL010001246.1 GCA_010672185.1 Caldora sp. SIO3E6
CCTCCTGCCTCCTGCCTCCTGCCTCCTGCCTCCTGCCTTCTGCCTCCTGCCTCCTGCCTTCAAAATGGTTGAACCTCCTACTAGAGATATCCCTCCAACTCGGCAAATTTACGCAAAAGAGGCAAACATTTTCTTTGATAAAAACTACTCAAGGTAGAAATAGGGAGCCCAAACTCCGCTGCCAGCTCTTTCCAAGTCGCTTCTGGTGGTAAGCGCCGCTGGATTAACATTTGTGCTGTTACTTGGGAACCCTTGAGTTGAATCCGCCTTAATTCCCCATCCGGATCAGTTTGCACCCATTGACTGAGTTGTTCGAGCAAAGGAGGAACCTCAGGCGACCCTGCCAAATTTTCCACCAAGTCAGTTGTTTGATTTCCATCCCCTGAATCTTCCATCATGGTGTTAACCGTCTGCTCTCGCTCCTTTTGGGTTTCTATACGGAAATCTTGGAGACGTCGCTTTAGGTAGTAATTGAGCCAGGTGATAATCGTGGCACGCTCAGCGTCGTAGGCTTTACCTGTGTTATTTTTACCTTCGCAGATATTCTGGCAGAAATATACCCAAGTCTGCTGCAAGGCATCTTGATAGTAAGGGGTATATTCGTGCCACAGCTTTTTGCGGATTAAGCGAATAATCTTGGTTAAATTTTTTCGGCGCTGGGGACTTCCTGGTGGATAGCTACAGGCTTCTTCTACCAGTCGGCGCAGCTGTTCCTCTATCATATTGGTTTTTGGTTATTGGTCATCTGTTCTTCTTCAGGGGCTCCAAGAAATAAAATTAGATATCTCCAAAATTCTGCTATAACCCCTATGCTACCGTGCCCAAATCAAAGGAGATAAGGTGTGGGGAGTGTGGGGAGTGTGGGAGGTGTGGAGACAAGGAGGACAAGGAGGACAAGGGAGACAAGGAGGACAAGGAGATTTTAGCTGCTCAGTTATTTCCACGTCCGCTGCACTAGTCAGCAGAGGCTCCAGACGCTCAATAAATGAAACCCCACGAAATTTTCGTTCACCCTGGAGAACATTAAGGGTAATTGACGCTCTTGGTTTACTATTTATCTACCTTCAGAGAGATTGCAATCTTCACAAAAATTATTATCAATGTATAGACTTTTAAGAAAATTATGTGCTATTATTAAACAAAGCAGCTAGCCTGTTATTAAGTCTACCTTCGGCTTAACTAATCATATTGCTGATTTGCCAGGAAATATTTCCTTTTATAGGGTGCGTCTCAAAATTGCAAATCCATAAAGACGAGGGATACAACAGACTAACAGAGCATTTTTACCAGGATTGAATCAACACATATGCAACCATCTACCTCAAATGAAGAAATATTTTGTTCACCAGCGCCAGAACTATATAAATATTGGCGCTTTCGCTTAAAGCAAGAGCATCAACAAAATCACTTAGCTTGGGATAAAAAATGTGTTTCTTGGAGGACAAGACTCCTTCATACTCTTGGCTTTATTACTACTCCAACTACTCTTGCAATATCTGTCTAAATCTCATTTTTTTCTCTTTCAAAGAGCTGCATCTAAATGAATGAGATTTACTTTCTTTGATATCTCTATCACTCTGAATATCTACATTCTCACATCTGTGAGGTACATATTCCATTGCCTTAACCCCTTGGGGGACAAAGGGGGAGTTCGCAATTCCCAAAAATGTAAGAACTCAAGTACCTCATCTACAGGAGAAATGCTCTCAACCTTTCTATAGCATCCCTAAATTGTAAATAGCCTTTGCTGACAAGGGTTTTAGCCTTGTTGGTATTTACACATCATTGAGGATTGTTACATCTTGCCATAGAGATTGCAAGATGAATCAGTGCAATTGCTCACTAATTATTTGCTGAATTGAAATATCTTCGATTCAGTATGGAGTGGTATATCTCTTGTTCTTCCTAGTAATCAATTAACATTATTAATTTAGCCATGCAACAAGACTTCCGTGGTGCTAACCTCAGAGGCAAATCTTTTCGAGGACAGGATTTAACCGGTGCAAATTTCTCCTACTCCGATATCCGAGGTGCAAATTTTGCCCATGCTATTCTCACGAAGGCTAATTTTCACCAAGCTCAAGCAGGATTGCCAAAATCCTGGAAAATTTTTCTCTTAATAATTTCATTATTACTATCAGTACTAGCGGGATTTCTGCTAGCAATCAATAGTTTCTGGTTGGCATGGTTTTTTACTCCTAATTACATCGAACAACATGGTATTTTCCCTGGCTTATTAACCTTAAGCACACTGACAGTTTTTTTGATCACCACTATAGTTCAAGGTTGGAGAATTATGGCGGTAGTTGTAACTGTAGTTATAGCTACCGCCATGGGTTTAGTTGGAGGGTTACCTGGGATAGTAGGGATAATGGCAGCTGTTTTTGGGGCTATAGCAGTAGCATTAGCCATAGCATTAGCCACAGCTGTAGCTAGTTCTACCGGTGGTACTATGGCGTTGTTTGCGGTGGTAACTGTGGCTGGAGTGAGGATTGTTACTGAACTGAGGAATCTAACAGGAGTAGCTCATGGCTTTACAAGTGGAGCAATGGGTTTA
>JAAHHL010001247.1 GCA_010672185.1 Caldora sp. SIO3E6
AGCTACGTGTTAGTACCGGTTCCTGAAGTTATCGGTGTACCAGAGCCTGATATTGTACCCAATTTTGTAGCCGGTTTGCAGCAATTGGGTATGGAAGTCACTCCTGTACCTACCTATACTACTCGGTGTTTAGGCTCAGATATTTATGAGGTTGAATTAGAACTGATTCGTCAAGGAAAGATCGATGCGATCGCTTTTAGTAGTACTGCGGAAGTAGAAGCATTTTTGCAAATGTTTGACTCACCACAGGATTACGAACATTGTATCATTGCTTGCTTTGGCCCTTATACAGCGGCTAATGCCCAAAAATTGGGACTTAATGTTTCGATTATTGCCCAAGATTATAGTTCATTTGCCGGGTTTGCCGAAGCGATCGCAACATTTTTTACAAAGAAAGAAAATATAGCAGTCGCCAGGGCGGTTAAGACATTCTCTGGTAAGGTAAGTTAACAAGGGGCTTAAGCCCCTTTTCCTAATCGTCTTAGCGGTTGCTATCGTATCTAATAAGCTCAAAAACCTTGCACTTTTGTTGAGATTAACTCAAAACTTGTTACTTGTTACTCGTTACTTTTTACTTCCTCAAAAACTTCCATCTGGCATAATCGCTCCCTCTAAATTCACCTCACTCAAATCTGCCTGACTCCAATCCACTCCCGTCAAATCAGCGCTACTCAAATCCGCACCACTCAGTTTTGCTCCTACTAACTGAGCATTGTTCAAGTCAGCATTACCTAACTTCGCTCGACTCAAATCTGCACCCTTTAACTGCACTTCCTGCAAAATTGCCCCTACCAACTTCGCTTTGTGCAAACTAGCCTTACTCAAATCTGCGCCAGTTAAATCCGCAATTACTAATTTGGCTCCATCTAGTTGAGCATTTCTCAAATCCGCATTCCGGAGAATTGCACCAATTAAATTCGCATTGCGCAAATCTGCTCCTGCTAACTGCGCACCTGTTAAATCGGCATTCTGAAAATTTCTCCCTCCGGTGTCATAGCGCTTCAACAATTCACTAGTATCGGTTACACCAATTTCCCGCTGGGGTGGGTGTCGAAAGGTAAAAGTGAAGCTATCTCCACTGCGGATTACTCGCCACATCTCTTCATATAAAGGATAAGCTCCTATGCCACTCAACTTCAACCAACCCTTGGCTCTAGTTAAGGCAACAAATAATTGGTTCCTTAACTGGAGATTGCTGGCATCTTTAGCCACATTATCTAAACCGACGACATACACCATCTCCGCTTCATTACCTTTAGCGCGGTGGATGCGGGAGACAGTAACACCTCCTTCACACCAAAACCGATTAGGGTCTCTCTCTTCTTTGTCTGGTTGGAGGATATTGCAATCTAGGGCACTGGGAATATAAATGTCAAGACCTTGGGACATTAAAAACTCCGCCACAGCAGTTTCTAGTTGCATTGCCTCGAAACCACTACCTAGGACAATTACCAGAATCTCTCGACTAGGCTTGAGTGCATCGTAGCGGAGATTGTAGATAATATTTTGGGCTAAAGCTGTCAATTCTGACTGGCGATCGCGATAAGCGATAAACTCTAGAACAGGATACTTCCATAATTTGGGGATAAGATTGGGAGAGTTTTCTGGGGGTCGTTTTAGGGTAATCTGTTGACCAGGGATAAATTCCATTGGCGATCGAGAAAATTCCCCCCTGAGAGGGTTTACTTTTTGGTTGTTGCTGATGACTTGATAACCAATTGCCTGCCAATCTTCTGCACGGATAATCCCCGTCAACATACCACTCCGACGCAGTAAACCCATACCAATACCGTGGGCTGCTGTTAAAATTGGCCCTGGAGTACGGTAGCAACGGTGCATAATTTCACTTTTTCTAATACCTCCACTGTAGTACCCAGTTACCAGATGCCCTAACTCTTCCCCAAATAACTCACTAGCATTGGGAATATTCAGGCTTTCCAAACTTTGAGCTTCATCATAAGCCCAAATTAAACGTCTTTGTTCTGGTTGGCTAGGACTAACAGCTCTTAAGGCTTGATAAGCTAACCAGTAGAATGGCTGCTTACCTTCAAACTTGAGATGGTTATCGACAATCAGGTCTTGCCCTTCATCAATCAAGATCGCATGGTACAGTTGAGGTATAGTCGCCTCTTTAAGTAGCTGAATGCAGACTTCTGCTAGGGCTTCATTGGGTCGCTTGCTTTGGGTATCATTAACATTTAAACGCTTAACACCTACCGCACGGCAAATGGTACTGTAGAGTCCAGGTTGGGATTTCGCACCCCAAGCATGAAGGGTACGCAATTTTGTCTGCTTTGGCTCATACCCCACTTCCCCACTACTGAAGCGACGCAACCATTTATCTAATTGCTTAATAATTTGGTGGTATAAACTACGACTGAAAAAGACTAAGGCAATATCCCAATCTGGGTGCTTCAGGTGCATATGTGCTGCCTTCTGACATAGTAGTACGGTTTTCCCTGAACCCGCAATACCTCGAATTCGCTGGGGTCCTGGGGGAATTTCTTTGCCAATATGTTCTTGTTGCAAGTCAAATTCTGAGAGGTGTTGCCA
>JAAHHL010001248.1 GCA_010672185.1 Caldora sp. SIO3E6
TCTCCAGTTTGAACTCAAAAATGCTGAAGACTACGACCTCTATCTTATTGATAGTCTAATAGGAGACTTTGACCAAGGAACTCGCAATAGCCGCCTTGCCAATGTTGGGCTTCTCCCACGTACCCCCAAGATTGAGTTTGCTCCCAATGTACGGGCGGTGAATACAGCACAACTCGCCGCTATGTCGATTACCTATAGAGCTGTTGGGGATTAAGTGGTCGGTTTTTGTTTAAAGCTTGCTGTATAACTGTTTGCTAGTCCTTTTTGATACCAAATCCGGTATCGATATACCCGCTATGCCCACATTGTAGAGACGTTTCATGAAACGTCCCAGAGCAAGATTTCACGGTTTGCTCAAAACGGCTCTATTGTAACCGGATTTGGTATGATCTGGGTCACGTATGAGTATACATACAAGATACCGACAACTTCAACTCTTAAACCTAGCAGCTAACACCTAAAATTTGAGCAGCAGTTAGTTCTAGATTACTCAATACTGAAGAAGCGATCGCTTCTTCCCCTTTATAGACTTTTTCTTCGTATAATCCTTCTACCCACTCTAATATTGTTACCTGTTGCAGCAATGGGTCAACGATCCAATATTCGGCAATTCCTCTCGCTGCGTACTCCGTCCGTTTATATCGATAATCCCGCTTTTCCTGGTTGGGACTGACTACCTCGATAGCCAACAGAGGTGGCGGCATATCCATCAAGACAATTGAGCGAGAAGCCCCTTCCAAAGCTAGTGCCAACTCTTCTGACAATACCATCAAATCTGGGACTCGCACCGATACTCGTGCACCACTGACTGCTAGCTCTGTTTTCATGGTAAGTTGGTGAGATGGAATTCCCAGTTGACTGAAAGAGATAAGCAGAAACATGGCAATTCGCCGATTGATTTCGCTTTCAGCAGGCATGGGAATCAATTCTCCATTGTCTAATTCATACAGAGTATCAGTTCCATCGTTATAGTTGAGGAACTCTGCCAACGTCATTTTTGCCGATGTAACAACCATTTTCGGTGTTTCCCTAGTACCCCAATAATATTTTAAAGTCTTGATCTATTACAGAATTTAAAGTTATGTAGCCTTTTACTTAAGAGGATGAGAGCCCTGCGGTAAACTAAGCCTTGATCATAAAAGTTTCACTCAATAGTGGACAACTATAGTTGGGAGTCGTTATTCAATGTCTCATAGCGTCAAAATTTATGACACCTGCATTGGCTGCACACAATGCGTTCGTGCTTGCCCTCTAGACGTACTAGAGATGGTGCCCTGGGATGGCTGCAAAGCTGCTCAGATTGCTTCATCACCTCGTACAGAAGACTGCATCGGTTGCAAGCGCTGCGAAACTGCCTGTCCTACAGATTTCTTGAGTGTCCGAGTTTATCTTGGTGCTGAAACTACTCGCAGCATGGGTCTCGCTTACTAGAACACCTATACTATGCTATGGAATTTGTTCAAATTTAGCACAATGAGCAATGCCCGTAGAGATAGTTAACAGAGGGAGCAATCAGCCCCTCTTTTTTATTGCTTTCAGGAGGCAGGAGGCAGGAGGCAGTCCCGATGGGGTGAGCGAAAAAAAGGGTGGGGAGCGGAGGAGCGGAGGAGCGGAGGAGCGGAGGAGCTGGGGAAGAAGAGAGAACTGATAATTTTTGGATACAAAGCTCAAGAAATCCCACCCAAAATTTCGTTCACCCAGGAGGCAGTCCCGATGAAAAATTTTCACCACCATGCATGAAAATCCCTCTCTCCGTGTCCCCGCGTCCCCGCGTCCCCGCGTCTCCGCGTCTCTCCGTGTCCCCGCGTCCCCGCGTCCCCGCGTCTCCGCGTCTCTCCGCGTCCCCGCGTCTCTGCGTCCCCGCGTCCCCTCGTCCCCGCGTCTATTTTCAGATTAGGAGGTAATTTATTCCACCCATGCTACTGATTTAATTCGACTACTTCAGGTTATGACTATACTATTATTGGATGTAGCCTAGAACCGAAGAACTACAAGGTGCAGAAGAAGCGCTAACTCGTCTTCATCCCAACCTCTTGCATAGACAAGGTTTTCGACTGCGATGTCCCTAATAACTTGTGGCGTGAAATCCCAGGATGGCTGTCCCCACTACTAAGAGACAACAAAATAGCAAGGGTAGCCGGTTACCGTCGCCACCTCACAAGGCATTATTACTTGTGCCTCGGCGTTGTGCAGCTTGGGTTTTGGAAGTTTCCCTGGTTGCTGTTAGTGCTTGGATTCCTTATAGCATTGGCTCGTATGTTAAAGACAACTCCCAGGCAGAATTAGTACCTCTGAACCCAGTGGTGGGTATTACCGAAGAAGCGATCGCGAAAACCCTGGCATTACCTATACGAGAACAACTGAATCAAAAAGTACCTCCTCTGACTAATTTATTCTGGTGTGGAGCCTTGGTAGTTCCAGTGGTGATTGGCGGCTGGCAGCTCTATCTCCTTGCTCAAATCGGTCAAACTACTCCCAAAACTTGGTTGGGTATCCGGGTTGTTGGACGCTCAGGAGAGCCTCCTGGGTTAGTTCGTGCGGCTTTCCGTGAGA
>JAAHHL010001249.1 GCA_010672185.1 Caldora sp. SIO3E6
AGGTGCAGATTACGGCTACTGATTCGGTGCGCTTGGATGGGGAATCAAGCAATGGAACTTCTAGTGCTATATTCAGCCAGGTAGCTCCTGGAGCCGAGGGGAACTCTGGGGGAATTGAGCTGACAAGTGCCTCCCTAGAGGTGACTAATGGTGCTGAAATAAATGCCTCTACCTTGGGAGTGGGGAATTCAGGTGCGGTGAAAATTACAGCTACCGATTCGATTCGCTTGGATGGGGAAGACAGTGATGGATTTGCCAGTGGTGTATTCAGCCAGGTGAATTTGGGCGCTACAGGAGACTCAAGGGGAATCGAGATGACAACTTCCACCCTGGATGTGACTAACGGTGCGGCAGTGAGTGCCTCTACCAGTGGGGAGGGGAATGTAGGTGCAGTAAAGATTACTGCTACTGATTCAATACCTGGAGTTTAGACTAGTTCCCGGTCAAAACTCTGAAGTCTGACAGTCCGTAAGATAAAAAATCAATCAATTCGTCGATGGTGTTCCAAGAGTGCGTGCGATTGCCTTCTCTACGAGAGGCTACGCCAACGGCAGCAGCTAAGCTGAGCGCCACTGGGAAACGCTACGCGCTTATTGGGCGGGTTGAAGCACTCCCCAGAAAGGTTACAGTACAAGGTGGGGAGACACCGTAGGGGAGCGCAACAAGACCTCCGCTGCGCCGCCCAATCTTTCCCAGTTGTAGGACTGAAGTTTAAACCAAGACAAAATAGCCCAGTCTTATTTTTGGGCTGAGAGTTGAGTAAATTGAGAGATAAATTTGGTCTAAGTCTTCTTATTTTTAGTTTTTTTATAGGTACTTTTGCCTTTTTTTACCAGGGGATAACGAGTTCGTTTGCATCTTTTTTTTCCCGGTTTCCATCCAGGAGATTTTCCACGGGGTTTGGGAGAATGTGCTGGAGTTCCAATCTCCACGAAAAGTCCTAACATAGACTGTGCAACTCTTCCAGGCGTTAGATTCGATTGTGGTTTTTGCCAGGGAAGATGGTATTCTTTAACTATATCTTTAGCTAGCCATAGTTGCCAGGTCATTAATGGCATCAAATCACTCCATCTTTCGCACTGTTCTGGTGTACTGAGGGAAGGTAATGTCCAATGTAATCTTTGCTTAATGAATCGATACCAATGGTCAACAGTAAAACGTCTTAAATATTGGCTCCATATCCGTGACAATGTAGGCATTTGCCGACCAACAAAAACCAACCATAAAGGTTTCAGTAAAACCCCCTGTTTATTGGGCTTCAGCCTCTCAACTAGAATCAACTCCATTGATACAGATGAAGAATTGCGAAAGTGCAAGTTTGACCATTTTTTGATTCTTAATAAACCTAACTTTTGGTCATTTACCTCAATAGTTTCATTAGCTGAACACCAAGTATTGTTATCATTTAACTTAAATTTATCTCCATGTTTTTTTGGTCTTCCTCGACCACTATATTCTCCTGGATGCCCATACAAACAACAGTTTGAGCGAATTCTTATCAAGCAATCTGCTTCAATATCTCTGGTTTGATTGACCCAAGATGCATTGCCATATTCACAATCTAATAAGGCTAATATTGGTTGTTTTATACTGGTTGCTACTTGTTTTAATTGATATGCTGCCTTACTAATCGGAGTTTCAAAGCTGGTAATTCTTTCGTGTCTTAACGGCAGTGCCCAACTCCCTTTTTCTTCTGGCACCCACGCTATGGTACTATAACCGTGTCCTTTCCTTACTTTTTTCCCTGCTGATGGGGAATGATGATACCCTCGGTCTTTCAATGTAGGAGAATCTTCTCGCTTGACTCAATGTATGGTCAATTGCTACCACCACATAAGATGATTCATCTTTATCTAGTGCTACTTCCTCTAGATACCTCTTCATTAATTTTTGTCGATTAGGGCGACAATCTTGTAATGATTCATAGGTCGAATACCATCCTCTGCTAAATAAGGGAGACAGAGAAAATTCAGCTAAAGAATTTGCTCCTTTTGTCGTTAACACTGCATCCATCAAATTGAAGGTAGCATCACATGCCCTACCCAGTAAATTATAAGTATCGGCTCTGAATTTTTGCAGTCTAATTATGAAGCGTATTCATTTAAGGGAGTTACTAAAAATTTATGCTTTTTGAATTTTCTCCCTTTTTACTTTTCGATTTTTGTGAATATTTGTAACGGATAAAACTCTCTTCAAGTGACTCACTCCGGCCTCTATATACCCCAGGAGTCTTTCTTTTCCTTTCCTACAACTGGGAAAGATTGGGCGGCGCAGCGGAGGTCTTGTTGCGCTCCCTTACTGTGTCTCCCCACCTTGTACGGTATCTGGACTGGGGAGTGCTTCAACCCGCCCAATAAGCGCGCAGCGTTTCCCAGTGGCCGCGTTTAATCGAGGATTAGCGCTCGATGCCAGCTCGTGTTGTTAGCGCCGCCTCTCCCAGAGTAAGCAATTGCACGCACTCTTGGGACACCATCGACCTAATTGATTGATTTTTTATCTTACGGACTGTCAGACTTTGAAGTTTTGCACCGGGAACTAGTCTAAACTCCAG
>JAAHHL010000125.1 GCA_010672185.1 Caldora sp. SIO3E6
CTCCAAGCTTTGTCCTCTGGTGAGCGTCAAATTGCCACTCTGATCTATGCGGCACATATGAGTCAGCAGAAGGTTATATTAATCGACGAACCAGAAATATCGCTCCATGTAAAATGGCAAAAACAACTGCTACCGGAAATGTCAAAACAGCTTCAAGACCGCCAAATTATTGCCTGTACTCACTCTCCCATGATTGGCTCAGACTATGAAGAGCGTTTACAACCAATGAATTTAACCCCAACCGGTAAAGTCACCTAAACTAATGAAGATTGTCAAAAATTTTAATTATGAATTTATCCTATGATCCCAGTGGATATCGAAATTTATTGCGGATGAACGACGAAAAAAGACTATTGGTTGAAGGTAAACAAGACAAGCAATTTTTCAAACTACTCTTAGATGAATTCTGCAATCAGGATATTAATATCGATAATGCGGATATCTTGATTGACTTTGATAGACCCGTTGGTAATCGCGAGAAAGTAGAATTAATCTGTCAGAGTGTTAAGGATAAATCTTATTCGGAAAGGTTAGTGGGATTTGCTGATCGAGAATTTAGAGAATTTGAGCTTGGTGAAACCATTAAAGATAAATTAAGTACACATAAAATAGAAGACAGACTTGTTTGGTCTAGAGGTCATTCCATCGAAAACTACCTATTGGACTTTTCAATTCTTCGCCATCCCCTCAGAGACCTTTCAGCTACTGATTGTTTCGATGAAGCTTTAGCGCTATTTGAAAAGATTATAGAGTCAGCAGTTCGTAAAGCTTGCGCTGCTAGTTTGGCGGCTAAAGAACTGGAAAAAATTAAGTTAATTGAAACCAGCTTTAACTGGAAATTACTGGAATTACTCAATTCTCAAGTGATACTCTCCCTTGAGCTTTGGAAACAAGAATTGACTAAAAAACATCTTCCTCTAGCAGAAACAGAGAAAATAATTAATCGGTATCAATATTGGTCTCAAAAAATAGAGACGGTAGATTTTAGTCTTGCCAAATGGCTCTGTCACGGTCATATTGGAATTAGCTTTATTTGGGCAACCTATAGTCGCTGCGTCTACGATGTATGTATTCGCAAAGGAGTAGTCAAACCAGAAGCAGAGGTAGCTGGAATACAAGGGATTAAAGAGAACAACAGATTTCACGCTTGTGCTAGTTGGTGCGCGAGACAAGCTAGGAAACATCAATGTGATTATCCCCTAGAAGTTCTTCAACTTCTAGATATTACTGTTTCTCATTAAGGTATTCCTAGTAATTATACATGCGTGCGATCGCTAAGGCTAAAACATATCAACAACAAGTAAAAAAAAGCTAATTGATCTTCCCCAACCAATTTATTGAGTTTAGGGGAAGAGTAGTATAAATGGGGAACCAAACTCGACGTAAGAATGTTACTGAAACATACTGCTGACAGAACTGTCTTCATGAATGCGCCAAATAGCTTCCCCTAACAAGCTAGCAACTGAAAGCACCGTTAGTTGTTTAAATTGCCTAGTTTCAGGAACTGGAATAGTATTAGTGACAATTACTTCTTCAAAAATTCCACTGGATAGACGTTCTACCGCCGGTGGTGATAAAACGGCATGAGTAGCACAAGCATAAACTTGACGGGCTCCCTCTTCACGCAAGGTTTTGGCAGCTTCAGAAAGAGTACCCCCTGTATCAATCATGTCATCCACTAATACAGCAGTTTTACCCGCAACGTTTCCAATAACGTTCATCACTTGGGCAACATTGTGTGCTTGTCGTCGTTTGTCAACAATGGCTAGTGGTGCATCATTAAGCCTTTTAGCAAATGATCTTGCTCTTTTAACACCCCCGATATCTGGTGAAACCACAACAACATCAGACAGTTGCTTGGAGCCTATGTAATCAAGTAGTACTGGTGAGCCATAAATATGGTCGATGGGAATATCAAAATAGCCTTGAATTTGAGCTGAGTGCAAGTCCATTGCCAAAATCCGATCGGCACCAGCTTGACTAATCAGGTTAGCAACCAGCTTAGCGGTAATTGACTCACGGACAACAACTAGGCGGTCTGCCCTGCCGTAACCATAGTAGGGAATCACTGCCGTGATTTGCCGTGCTGATGCTCGACGACAAGCATCAATCATAATCATTAACTCCATCAGGTGATCGTTCACCATCTGACAAGTCGGTTGGATTAGGTAAACATCACAACCCCGAATTGAGTCTTCGATTTGGATGTAGATCTCTCCATCAGCAAATCGCTTGCAAACTATTGGTTGTAAGTCTAGGTTAAGATAGTTAGCTATTTCTCTTGCAAGGGTAACGTTAGCAGAACCAGACAACAGTCTTAGGCGATTTTTGATTCCAGTTTGTGGTAATGTAGGCTGGATTATTGAAGTCATATAACTGCTCAAAGTAAATCTTTACAACTTTTTCTTTAAGCCATCTTAGTCTTTTTTATTTTTTATGCCCAATAGCTTAAATTTTTGTTAATCGACAAATATTGATTTATTAACAAATTTTCTTGAAAATTAGTAATTTTATTTTTTAATCAAAGAATATTGAATCATATCAAGTATAACTCACAAGCTATTGACAAGTAAATCCCAACTCATGAGCAGCAAAGAATAGCACAGGGAATACAACCCTGCTTGACAAGTTGTACAAATCAATTATACTGGGAGATAATTGTATTAAGCAAGGTTAAGTTAACTATAAAGTAACCTCGGTGCTGTCCTGAAAAGAATTATTGTACTTTCCAATGAAATATTCCCTTGCTAGAACTATTGATTTTCCTAGTCTAAATAATTATAAAGTCATATCTTTCGATATATTCGACACTGCACTTCTCCGCATGGTGTTGGAACCTAGGGAAGTTTTCTTACTAATGGAAGAAGAATTAGTAGAAAAGCATGGTAAGGTCTTTCTTGGGTTTTCAGATTTGCGGTTTAAAGCTGAGCTGGAAGCTGTTTCCAAAGTATGGTCACTGGATCGCTCAGCGGAAATTAACCTTGATGATATTTACAGTACATTATTATACTTAAACCCGACCCTCAAACCATTTGAACAGGAAATAAAGGAAGTAGAACTTCGTACTGAAAAGTCCGTAATTGTTCCTAGTCATCAAGTATTAAATTATTTTAATCAAGCTCGTAAACTGCAAAAGACTGTAATATTTGTTTCAGATATCTATCTACCTAAAGAGCATATAGCAGATATTCTTGAAACCTCTGGATATAGTGGTTATGATAAATTATTTGTATCCTGTGAAGTCGGGACAAATAAAGCGTCTGGAAAATTGTTTGATATCGTTATTAATGACCTGAAGGTTAAGCCAGAAGAGATACTTCATATCGGTGATAGTCAAGGCTCAGACGTCAAACAAGCTCAACTAAAAGGAATTAGTGCTTATCAGGTTCCTCGTGCAGATAATCTTCTCAATACTTCGCGGTATCGCAGTGAAAAATACCAACCATATGAGCTGAAAACAACAGCGAGTGAGTCACTGTTTTGTGGACTGCAAAAAAATTATCTGCTCAATAGCAAGAAAACGCAACAAGCCGAGCCAAATCCAAGCTCAGGCTATAGTATTGGCTATCAAGTATTAGGGCCTCTATGCTACGGATTTATCAGTTGGATAATCCAACACGCTGAAGAAAAAAATATCAAACAGCTATATTTTATTGCCAGAGAAGGTTGGTTTCTCAAAAAGGTGTTTGATGAAATTAATTTAGTAGCTAAGACCGACATTGTCAGTCACTATTTTTATGGTTCTAGAAGGGCATTATTTTTTCCATTCCTTTCAAAACCTGTGGGTGAGTTTCTCTGCTCATTTCTAATATCTAAAGGGTATACAAAACTGAGTAAATATCTGAACATTGTGGAACTAGAGATAGACGATGATCGTTTAAGGAAGCTGGGCTTTGAAAGCAAAGATGATCTAATTGCTCCCAAGTTAAATAAACAGGATAGGTCTAGACTTGAGGCACTATTTGACTCAGAAACTGAGCAAGTAGAAAGATTAGCACAGGAAGAAAAATCTAACTACTTAGAGTACCTTCAACAGGTTGATATGCTTTCTAATAAGCCAATTGGTCTGGTTGATTCCGGCTGGTTTGGCAATGGTCAAAAAAAACTACAAAAGTTTATCCAATCGTCTAACCCAGATGCAAATATCTTCGGATTTTACCTAGCATTACATGCAAGAGCGGAAATCAATTTCGATGAAAAATCCCAAGGATACGGCTATTTATATCAGTTTGACAACTTTAATGACGATATTGAATCATTTTTAGAGATTTCCCGTATGGTTGAAGTCTTTTTAAGTGCTCCTTCTGAGAGTTTCAAGAAATTTTCTAAACAAGACGGAGTTCTGAAACCTGTCTTTATGAAAAAAAATGACAACCCCAAGCTACATCCGACGGTTGAACAAATGCACGAAGGCGCCCTTGATTTTGTCAGAGACTTTGTCAGAGTCCCAACGCAACAAATACCAACTTTACCTAATCACTTGGTTGCCAATTTATTGGAAAACTACATCAAAAATCCAACGGAGGAAGAAGCCTTTAGTATTGGAACATTGCCTTATGATGCAAGGACTGTAGCAGAAGATAATGAGCCGATGTTTGCTTTTCCTGAGGTCAAACTGGCAGATTTCCTCAGGAATCCTCTAAGCCTGGATAAGGAGTTTAAGAGTACTTTTTGGAGGAGTGCCTACTATCAAAATCATAAATCTCCAGTTCTCAAATTCTTTCTCAGGTATACTCAAAAATATTTCATAACCAAAGATCCCTCTCTTAGCAAAGTTTATGATCTTGCCTATCGCACTTATAAAAAGCTAAAACGCTAACCATCAAAACCTAACATCTAGTGATTTGAAGGCAGGAGGCAGGAGGCAGGAGGCAGGAGGCAGGAGGCAGGAGGCAGGGGGGATCTTAACTGGCGGGTTTTGGCTACGCTGCACTAGCACTAACAGCAAATTCTAGGATATGCTCAGCTGTTGCCTGAGGTTGTTCAAGATGAGGAACATGACCACAATCTTCAATCCAAATTAGTTGAGAAGATGCGATCGCTTCTTGAAACTTGTACCCCTCATCAGTACCCAAAATCTGGTCTCCTTTCCCCCATAAAATCAGTGTTGGCTGCTGAATTTGGTCTAGTTTTTCCTGAAAAGAACCGTACCCCCCACTTTTGGTAAAAGCTTTTAAAGCTTGATGCCAACCCGGACATTTTAGATGCAACGCTGCACATAACGTAGCATCAGGGGTAACTAAATTCTGGTTCACATAAGCAGCTTTACTGATTTGTTCTCGTACTTTAGTAATGCGCAAAAATTCCACAGCTAAAGCATCGAAAGGCCAAAACAAAAACTTACCCATTGCTGCGCCAGCACGATAACCAGCACTGTCAATCAATACCAGCTGCTGCACAGATTCTGGATAATCTAGAACAAAATCAATTGCCGCTGCTCCTCCCATCGAAGCACCAACCAAAATCACTGGTTGAGCAATCACAGTTTTCCAAAAATAGTAGAGATGGGTCTTAATTGCTGCTGGACTGAAAGCAATTTCTGCTAATCTTTCTGTAAAACCAAAGCCCAATAAATCAACTGCCCATGTCTCATTTTCAGCAGCAAGCAAGGGTAGCAGGCGACGAAACTCGAACACAGAACTATCAAAACCGTGGAGTAACAAAATAGGTGTTCCACCACTACCCTGATGCACATAAGTTGTCGCAATTGGTTGCTTACTCAAGGAAGTTGGCAGCCGAGTTTGTTCAATACTCTCAGCAAGGGCAATCGAGGTAGATTCAGTTAATTCAGCAATTTCAGGGGGTAAAAAATTCTGCAACATAATTGGTGTTAGATTAAATATGAATAGTACATATGCAATATGAACCATTTGTAGAGCAGTTATGGTAAAAACTTTAGCAGCACGGAATGTCAGGCTCTACGATCTCAGAGCGAAATTTGGTCTACAAAGGACGGAAGCCGAGGGTATCTTTCCAGAGTGGCAGGAAAACTTACCTGAGTTAACTCAAACAGAACAGCAAGCAATTGATCGCCTCAAGACTAACTATCTGTATCTCTTGGAGTATCCAGTCCTAGAAAGTATTGTCAAGATGGTTGTTTTGTCTCCTCTCCTTGATCAAGCTGGGTTTTATGCTCCTCCTTTTCGAGTCATAGGAGAGTTAGCAGTAAAGGTTGAAGCAGAGGATGAGGGAGAGGTAATTCAAGGGGAGATTGATGTTCTAGTCTTGCAAGAGCAATTTTGGATGACGGTGATCGAAGCCAAGAACTCGGAGTTTTCTTTAACCAAGGCTATGTCCCAAGTCTTGGCTTACATGCTAGCTAATCCTCATCCAGAGCAACCTACGTTTGCTGCTGTAACTAATGGTACAGAGTTTTTGTTCATCAAGCTGATTCGTGGTAAACCTCCCCAATATTCCCTATCTAGTACATTTTCGTTGCTCAATCAAGGAAATGATTACTACAAAGTATTACAGATTTTGAAACGTTTTGGGGAATTGTTGCAGCAGGAGCCAAGCTAAGCCAAGTTCGCTCATCTGAATGACAAATGACAAATAACAAATAACCAATGACTAGTCATTTGTCCTTGATCTCAGTAAAATATCGAAGGATACAAAAAAAGGAGAGGTGGCAGAGCGGTTGAATGCGGCAGACTCGAAATCTGTTATGGTGTCACAGCCATCGGGGGTTCGAATCCCCCCCTCTCCGTCCAAGTAGGGGATATAGGGAGTGTGGGGAGATGGGGAGGACAAGGGAGACAAGGAGACAAGGGAGATAGTATAGCTATATTTCATTCCCAATTCCCAATTCCCAATTCCCAATTCCCAATTCCCAATTCCCAATTCCCAATTCCCAATTCCCAATTCCCAATTCCCAATTCCCAATGCTGAACGAAAGTGAATATATCAGGAAAGCAGAAGCTACCCGAGTAAGGGTGTTAAGTGAAGCACTACCCTACATCCAAAAATTTGCTGGTCGGACAGTAGTGGTTAAATATGGTGGTGCTGCGATGAAAGACAGTAACCTCAAAGATAAAGTAATCCGCGATGTAGTCTTCCTCGCCTGCGTAGGTGTCAGACCAGTAATTGTCCACGGTGGCGGACCAGAAATCAACAGCTGGTTGGAGAAACTCAATATTGAGCCACAATTTAAAAATGGCCTACGAGTTACTGATGCTCCCACAATGGATGTGGTAGAAATGGTATTAGTCGGTCGGGTGAATAAGGAACTGGTTGCTTTGATTAACCGTGCTGGCGGCAAGGCAGTAGGACTTTGTGGTAAAGATGGTAACTTAATCAAAGCACGTCCCCAAGGTCAAGAGGGTATTGGCTTTGTTGGGGAAGTGAACACTGTAGATGTGCAACTAATCCACTCTCTAGTTAATAGTGGCTATATTCCAGTAGTATCTAGTGTTGCCGCTGACGAAGTAGGACAAGCATATAACATCAATGCTGACACTGTTGCTGGTGAATTAGCTGCTGCCTTGGATGCAGAAAAATTGATTTTGCTCACTGATACAGCAGGGATATTGTGGGATTACAAAGATCCATCTAGCCTGATTAACAAGTTAGATATTCAAAAATCAAGGCAGTTGATTGAAGACGGCGTAGTTGCTGGAGGGATGATTCCTAAGGTGAGTTGTTGTGTGCGATCGCTTGCTCAAGGCGTTAAAGCTGCCCATATTATTGATGGTCGCATTCCCCATGCTCTGCTACTGGAAATTTTCACGGATGAAGGCATAGGCTCAATGATTGTAGCATCAGCATATGCGAATTAGCTATCAGCTATCAGCTATCAGCTATCAGCTATTAAAAGTTTACTTTTCACGGGCAAAGCAAGGTTGTAGGTTTTACTGGGATGGAATACATTTATCATTTTGCATTACCTGCGCGTTTCCAAGCTCAGCAAGTTAACGGTGAGTATATACCAGAACAATTTTCTGAGGATGGATTCATTCATTGTTGTTATCCAAACCAGCTGCTTGGAGTACTTTCGAGACACTTTCCACATACAGAGGAGCTGTTGTTGCTTGTTATAGATAGAAGTCAAGTTTCGTGTGATGTGATCGATGAAAATACTCATGGGGGCACTGAACTCTTTCCTCACATATATGGAGCCTTGCCTCTAGCAGCTGTGCTCAGAACTTATCCTTTGACTCGTAATGAAAAAGGTATCTTTGATTTACCTGAGTTAGTCTAAGGCAGCAAATTTCAGCTTCATCAACCCTTTACACAAACATCATCAACTCTTTATACAACAGTAGTTACAATCCTGTCTCGGTAAGGGATAATTTAATTAATAAGGAAAGAGAGACATACTCTCGCAAGGCAACCCCTTAACTTCTATAAATAACTTACTATATTTACCTCTTACCCGCCTGTATCGCTCAGGCGGGTAATTTAATGCTTCTCAAAAACTCTTGTACTCGTTGCCAAACCTTCTCTAACAAATTAGGCTCATCTGCATCAAACCACTCAATTTGCTCTTCTGCTCGAAAGAAGGTGCGCTGGCGCTTAGCAAACTGCCGAGTACGCAAAACTGTTAAATCTTTCCCTTGTACAAGGGAAAGCTCACCAGCAAGATATTGTTTCATTTCTCGATAACCCAGGGTATCCAGCAGCGGCAAATCTGTGCCATATTTTTGGCACAAAGATTCCACTTCAGTGACGAAGCCAGCAGCAATCATCTGTTCTGTTCGCTGCTCAATGCGGTAAGTTAGCTTATCAGAGTTGCTACATTCCAAGCCAATCTGAAGAATGGGATAGTCAGGAGGATTTTCTCCTTGCTGCTCGGAAATCGGACAACCAGTAACATAAAATACTTCCAGTGCTCGTAATGTCCTTACTTGGTCATTAGGATGAATTTTCTTAGCAGCAGTGGGGTCAACCTGTTGTAGAAAAGCGTAACATTGAGTTTGCCCAAGGGTAGCTAATTGCGATCGCAACTCTTGGTTAGGCGCAACTCTGGGAATTTTTAATCCCTTAATTACAGAGCGAAGGTATAAACCGGTACCTCCCACTAGGAGAAGAGGAGAAGAAGCAGAAGCAATCAAGGCTTGAGCTTGTTGCTGGTAGTCTGCTAGGGTCATTGTCTGGGTAGGAGTGCAAATATCGATTAGGTAATGGGGAACCTGCTTTCTTTGGGCAATCGAAGGCTTTGCCGTACCAATATCAAATTCTTGGTAAACCTGACGAGAATCTGCATTGAGAATCACGGAACCCAGTCTTTGAGCCAAAGCCAAAGCTAAGCTCGACTTACCAGTAGCCGTAGCACCACAAATTACAATTAGTTTGTTGTTTGTTGTTTGTTGTTTGTTGTTTGTTGTTTGTTGTTTGTTGTTCGTCATCCTAGTCTTCTCCAGCTCCCGAACTGGGCTACGCCCCGCTGCGCTAACGTTCCGCTGCGCTAACAGCTCCCTCAGCTCCCTCAGCTTCCTCAGCTCCCTCAGCTCCCTCAGCTCCCTCAGCTCCCTCAGCTTCCTCAGCTCCCTCAGCTCCCCATCTCCCCATCTCCCCATCTCCCCATCTCCCCATCTCCCCATCTCCTTTCAAACGGGTCTATCCCTTAATAAATATTCCTTGAAATTGCTCTGTGGTCGCCTTCAACCCTTTTGTGTTATAATTTTTGAGTATTTTACCATTTGCCAGGTATTACACAGGCTCAAAGCTTTTAGAGGAGAGTCCCTTACATGACGAGTAGTTACAGTGCCGATCAGATTCAAGTTCTGGAAGGTCTAGAACCGGTGCGAAAAAGACCGGGAATGTATATTGGTTCTACCGGTCCACGGGGACTCCATCATTTAGTTTACGAGGTTGTAGACAATTCAATTGATGAGGCTCTAGCTGGTCATTGCAGCCATATAGAAATTACTCTCAATGCCGATGGTTCTGTTACCGTCACCGACGACGGACGAGGCATTCCCACGGATACCCATCCTACCACTGGTAAGTCCGCCCTGGAAACGGTTATGACTGTCCTCCACGCGGGCGGTAAGTTTGGTGGTGGTGGCTATAAGGTTTCTGGAGGATTACACGGAGTAGGGGTTTCTGTCGTTAATGCTCTTTCTGAATGGGTAGAGGTTACGGTTTGGCGGGAGAAACGGGAACATCTACAGCGCTACGAAAGAGGTATTCCTGTGGGAGAACTGGAAGCAAAGCCCCACAAGCAAAATCGAACTGGTACTTCAGTTGCCTTTAAGCCCGATACACAAATCTTTACCAATGGCATTGAGTTTGACTACACTACCCTGGCAGGAAGATTGCGGGAACTGGCTTATCTTAATGCTAGTGTCCAAATTCAATTTGCTGACAATCGCCTTGAAGAACCACGGGTAGAAACTTACCACTATGAGGGAGGCATCCAACAATATGTCGCCTACATGAACCGTGAGAAACAACCCCTACACGAGGAAATTATCTATATCAAAGGGGAGCGTAACAATATTCAAGTAGAAGTGGCATTGCAATGGTGTATCGATGCCTACAGTGATAATTTGCTAGGCTTTGCCAACAATATTCGCACTATTGATGGTGGTACTCATTTGGAAGGGTTAAAAACCGTCTTAACCCGGACGATGAATGCCACTGCTCGTAAACGCAATAAGCTTAAAGATAATGAGGCGAATCTGGGAGGAGAGAATGTCCGGGAAGGCTTGACTGGGGTAATTTCCGTAAAAGTACCAGAACCAGAATTTGAAGGGCAAACTAAGACGAAATTGGGTAATACGGAAGTGCGGGGTATTGTGGATTCTCTGGTAGGAGAGGTATTGACTGAGTACTTGGAGTTCCGCCCTAATGTAGCAGATACGATCTTAGAAAAAGCGATTCAAGCCTTTAAAGCCGCAGAAGCCGCACGTCGTGCCCGGGAGTTAGTACGGCGCAAATCGGTGCTGGAGTCTTCTCCTTTACCAGGTAAATTAGCTGATTGTAGCTCTAGAGACCCTGGTGAATCGGAAATTTTTCTCGTGGAAGGGGATAGTGCGGGAGGAAGTGCTAAACAAGGACGCGATCGCCAATTCCAAGCGATTCTGCCTCTGCGGGGTAAAATCCTTAATATCGAGAAAACCGACGATGCCAAAATTTACAAAAATACAGAAATCCAATCCCTAATTACAGCACTGGGTTTAGGCATTAGAGGGGAGGAGTTTGACCCTGGTGGACTCCGCTATCACCGCATCATTATTATGACCGACGCTGATGTGGATGGAGCGCATATCCGTACCTTGCTGCTCACTTTTTTCTACCGCTATCAAAGGGAACTAGCAGATCAAGGCTACATCTATATAGCTTGTCCTCCACTATATAAGGTAGAGCGAGGACGCAATCATTACTATTGCTATAGCGATCGCGAATTGAATAATC
>JAAHHL010001250.1 GCA_010672185.1 Caldora sp. SIO3E6
TCCCTGAGCAATCATCATGGTAGCTAGCTCTGCTTCCGCTGCAACTACTGGTTCTTCTAAGGTGAAGGTTAGTCCACTTAACAAGCTCCAACAGACTAAACAGCTAGTACTAGCTAAACTAAGCATCATACTTTTAGCCATTGCCGTAGATCCTCTACCTATTTCTAGAGATTGTTCTGCTAATTTTGCAAGCTACTTGGTATAGCAACCGCCAAGGCGATTAGGACAAGGGGCTTAAGCCCCTTGTTAACTTGCCTTACCTGAGAATGTCTTAACCGCCCTGGCGACTGCTATATTACTGAAGCATACAGCACAATTTTCCTCTATTCTAGAGTAGTCTGCAACTAGAGATTTAGCGGGGGCTAAACTCGATGACATCTTCCTTGATCGTGACATCATAACTACCAAAAAAATTCTGTCCAAGGAGTCCAATATCCAGGAATTCATTGATACTCACGACAAGATTTTTGGCCTCTACTCCCCCTGCTGATACCGAATTGACACGACCCAAGGCAACTTCTATTGTACCACCAGCAGTTTCAAAGCTGCCCCTTCCCTCCTCTTTTACTCCCAAAGCTGTTGCCATCTGAGGGGTGATGGCTACCCCAGAGGCACCAGTATCGAATAACATTTCAAAGGTTTTTGTGCCATTGAAAGTGACATCAACTACAGGAATGTTGGCTTCTCTGCGTTTGATGGGAACTTGCAGCCTCCCATTTCCGGGTGTTCCGAGACCACAAAGTTCCCCAAGGTCGATAAGATTACCATTATCATCGGTCATAAAACATGGTATCGCTTCTTGGGCATAAGTAACTGTAGGAATTAAGGAAACTCCTGCGATCGCAATTAACTTTGTCAGTAGCTGTTTTGGTAAATACTGTTTCACGGAAATATAGTTTTCCTCATTTAATGGAAGAAACAAACAAAACCCTCTTTCCTTCTGCCCTCTGCCTCCTGCCTTCTGCCTCTTACAGAGTTTAACGCTTTTTGCTTGAGCTAGAAGACTTACTACGACTAGATTTGTTACTACCAAAACTAGAGGAAGACTTTTTCGAGGCTTTAGATTTTTGTTTGGTTTGGTTAGACTTCTTCAAATTGCTGTTACTATAACCAGAGCCTGTTGCCTTAGTATCAGAGGATAATGGAGCAGCTTTAGTAGTTGCTCTGTTATTAGTTGTAGGTTGAGCTGTGGTAGTAGTTGCTCTGTTATTAGTTTTAGGTTGAGCTGTGGTAGTAGTTGCTCTGTTATTAGTTTTAGGTTGAGCTGTGGTGGTAGTCGCTCTGTTATTAGTTTTAGGTTGAGCTGTGGTAGTAGTTGCTCTGTTATTAGTTTTAGGTTGAGCTGTGGTAGTAGTTGCTCTGTTATTAGTTGTAGGTTGAGTCTTAGTTGCTGTTGATTTGCGCAGTTCTCCCGATGTCCGCAACCGATTGTTCTTGACAGCAGGTGGTTGAGTTTTGTGGTTTTGCTCGTATTTAGCAACTGCTTGCTGATAGGTTGGGGCATAGTAGCCTCTACCAAGTATCACTCCTCTTTGATATACCGGTGGTACATAGTAATAAGGCTGATGATAGTTGAAATCAATCTCAATCTCGAGCTCATCGTCATCCTCAAAAGGTTCCCAGTAAGTTGATTCCCGCCTCACAATAACGTTTTCTGCACCGTTTACTTGTTCGGTAACTGCATGGATGTACTCAATCTGGAAATCTGGACTCAAATGCAAGATCGCTTGGTTATTTTGCATTTGGAGGTAACTCTGTTTCCCTGTCTTAGTTTCCACTGCCGTCAAGGGCATCATTTGTAAATTGGTTGTACTGAAAACTGGGGGAGTACCATTGAACAAAAATAAGGTATATTGCCCATTGGCATCGTTATAAGTCGCTTGTTTGAGGGGATAGTTACCGTTTGCTAGCCTTACCTGAGTTGATACAGTGTTAGCCCTTGGCTGTCTAGGAACTTGATAGGTATTATTTGGCTGACAGCCTAAGGTTGTCCCACACAGAGCCAAGCCTAGTACAACGGGAGTAAATTTGCGTAACGTAGTCAATGGCGTAATCATCGCCCTCAAATAATTGTTTATAACTACTTATCATTATAGTTTTTGTTCTCTAGTTCGCCATTATGTTAGGTATTAATCACATATTTGTTAACACAGAGAGGACAGGTCAAGAGTTCATTCTAGCTTGAAAAAAACATTACAGACGAAATCTTGATAAAGAAAAAGCTGAAATGTCGAAGTCAGTCTTCTGGTTAAGAGCTAAGTCTTTCAAAATTTGCCCAATTGCGGCAGAATGTTTAAACCCATGTCCAGAACAAGGTGAGGCTACAAGTATTTGTGGATGTCCAGGTATAGTATCTATCACAAACCCATAGTCAGGAGTGACGGTATACAGACAAGCAACGGATTTAATACAGTTGTTTTTCAGCTTAAGGTGCTGACTAATTCGTTGAAAGCACTGCTCCACTTCATCAGCGGAAACATTTCTGTCAATGGTGTTAACCGTACAAGGATCTAAAAATTGCTCAGTTCCTATTTTAATACCACCATGC
>JAAHHL010001251.1 GCA_010672185.1 Caldora sp. SIO3E6
CCCCAAGGTTACCCGGGTTGATGCCAGGTTTTTGAGCTAAGAGATGCAATTTCTTGGGATTTTTTGACTTGCTGCATGATTGAAAGACGAATCTGGTATGGCTTCCACACTTATTCAGCAGACCCTATTTAGGGTTTGGGAGCAATTCGTCAAATGGGAGCATTTTTGCCAGTAAAAAGTTAACGTTCGCCCATTTGGTTTCTAAGGTGATGAAATGTGGGAATGGTTGACGGAGTTGTTGGCTCAACTGTAGCCTATTATACCAAAAAAAAGAGCACCCCCTTGATATGACTAAGTAGGTTTGGTATAAAAAACTGAACTATGTTAAGGCTTGCTTCAGGAAGTCGTAACTTTCGGGGAAAGAATAGGTGTTAGGTGGTAGGTGGTAGGTGGTAGGTGATTTTTGAGGTAAAGGCATTAATTTTGAGTAGCTTATTTTCCATACCCTATGGCAAAGAAATTCTTTTACGCACAGGGGAACATCTAATTATAGTCACCATTGCCATTACAATTGCGATCGCAATTGGTCTTCCTCTCGGTATTTTAATCACCCGCAAGCCAAAACTCGCTCAACTTATTCTCGGCTTTGCTAATGCAGTCCAAACTATTCCTAGTTTGGCTATCTTCGGTTTCCTGATTTCTGTACCATTTTTGGGAGGAATTGGCAAAGTACCGGCAATTGTTGCCCTTACCCTCTACGCTTTACTTCCCCTAATTCGCAATACTTACACCGGTATAATTAGTATAGATCCTGCTATCCGCGAAGCTGGAAAGGGTATGGGGATGACAGATAGACAATTGTTGTTTCAGGTAGAAATTCCCCTAGCTCTAGGTATTATTCTCGCTGGAGTGCGAGTCGCAACGGTAATTTCTGTGGGTATTGCGACTATTGCCGCTGCTATTGGTGGTGGTGGGTTAGGAGTATTTATCTTTCGGGGTATTGCTATTGTTAACAATCAGTTAATTCTCGCTGGTGCAATTCCAGCAGCGTTAATCGCATTTGGGGCTGATTTTGCTCTTGGTTGGCTAGAAAGGTATCTGACACAACAAAAAACAAGTAACAGAAAGCTTGGTTTTTTAGGAATATTTATTTTATTGCTAGCTGGTTTACTATTAACCATAACCTTACTACAAAATCCTAAAACAGCTACAATCACCATTGGTTCCAAAAATTACACTGAACAAATTATTCTGGGAGAACTTATTGCTCAACAAATTGAAGCACAAACTGACCTAAAAGTTAATCGAAGCTTCAATTTAGGAGGAACATTTATCTGTCATGAAGCCATTAAATCTGGTCAAATTGATAGTTATGTAGAATATACTGGTACTGCTTGGACGGCGATTCTTCAACAAAAGCCAATTACTGACCCTCAAGAAGTATATCGGCAAGTCCAACAGGTATATAATGAAAAATTCCAATTAGAATTAATGGAACCTTTAGGCTTTGAAAATACCTATGCCTTAATTATACGTCGTGAAGATGCGGAAAACTTGCAGATTAAAACTCTTTCTGAAGTTGCTAAGTATGCTCCTCAATGGCAACCAGGCTTTGGGTATGAATTTTTGGAGAGGGAAGATGGCTATCGAGGATTAGCTAAAACTTATAGCTTAAAGTTTAAGAACATTCCTCAAGAGATGGATTTAGGACTGATGTATAAAGCTTTAGCCCAGAAGAAAATTGATATAGGTAATGCTACTTCCACTGATGGCTTAATACCTATCCTGGATTTTGTTGTCTTAGAAGACGATAAAAATTATTTTCCTCCTTATGAAGCAGTGCCAGTGTTTAACCAAAAAACTCTAGCAAAATATCCCTATTTAAAAGATATTATCAATCAACTTTCTGGATTAATTTCTGAAGCAGAAATGCAACAAATGAATTATGAAGTTGACAAACAATCTCGTCCTGTTGAACAAGTTGTACAAACTTTTTTAAGTTCTCAGAAATGAATCAGCAACTGAGGCAGCTATGACAATTTAATTCTTGATTTGCCACACCCTACATCCCACACCCTAACCAAATTTTTTTCTCAATTCTCAATTTTATGCAGATTCTCTTTTTGCACTCCAATTTCCCGGCACAGTTTCGTCACTTAGCTGTCGCCTTAGCGAAAGATCCCAACAATCGGGTGGTTTTCGGTACTATGCGTCGCGAAGGGAGCCTTCCTGGAGTTACTAAGGCTCTTTATTCCCCAAACCGAGAAGCTTTTCCCGAAACCCACCATTATGTTCGTCCCTTAGAAAATGCCGTACTTCAGGGGCAAGCGGTATATCGCATGGTAGAGAAACTGAAAGCTCAAGGTTTTATCCCTGACATTGTTTACGGACATTCTGGCTGGGGACCGACTTTATTTATTAAAGATATTTTCCCCAAAGCCAAACTGTTGTGTTACTTTGAGTGGTTTTACCATGCTCATGGCTCCGATGCTGACTTCGATCCTACAGATCCTTTGACAATGGATGATGAAGCCAGAATTCGGATTAAAAATGCTCCAATTTTAATTGATTTGTGCAGCTGTGACCAAGGAATTGCTCCCACTC
>JAAHHL010001252.1 GCA_010672185.1 Caldora sp. SIO3E6
TCAATTTTCCTTGCCCAGTTAGCTGCCGGTAGAGATGTTACTACAGCTCTCCCCAACCTAGCACTACAAGTTGGTATTGTTGCTCTGATGGTTGGGCTATTTCGCTGGGAAGGCAGGAGGCAGGAGGCAGGAGGCAGGAGGTAGGGGGGTGAGCGAAAAAAAGGGTGGGGAGCGGAGGAGCGGAGGAGCGGAGGAGCGGAGGAGCGGAGGAAGAAGAGAGAACTGATAATTTTTGGATACAAAGCTCAAGAAATCCCACCCAAAATTTCGTTCACCCGAGGTAGGGAGTGTGGGGAGTGTGGGAGGTGTGGGAGGTGTGGGAAGTGTGGGGAGATAGAGAAACAAGGGTGGTGCATTTTGTCAACTCCCATATATGGTATTTGGGGGCTAAAAAAGACTCTATATATGGAAAGACCCAAGGGTTAAGGAAAATTGTATTCTTCTCCCTCTGCTCCTCTGCTCCTCTGCTCCTCTGCTCCCTTGACAACAGCATTTTTGCCTTAACTTGTCACCAATGATCTCCCCGCGTCCCCGCGTCTCCGCCTCCCCACATCTCCTTCCTAAAATTCTTCTACCCTTTTAGGAACTTTTAGTTCAAAAAATAGTTCAGAACAAGTAGCCCTTAATATAGCTTGGTAAAAGCTAACCAATTTAAATGCGTCTTAGCTGAGAAGGGACAATGTCTACTGGTCAGTAATTTTTGCCAGCTTAGTCTAGTGGTTTGATTTACTTGTTTCTCCGAATTATACTGAATCACCATTCATGCATTCCTACTTTTTCCGACCTTCCCTGAATCGAATTTTCTCCCAATCCCTGATGGTGGGAGTGCTTGCTGCAATTGGTGTATTTTCTGGAATTGCACCTGAGCTATCTCAAGATTCCCAGACCCTTGTCTTTAGCTCTTCGGCTTATGCTCAATCCACTGCGAATAAAGCTTATCTTGACGATACAGAATTGGAAAGATTTGTTCGTGCTTCCATCCAAATGGAGATAGCACGCCAGCAAGCTTACGAAGACATCCAAAGCAACAACGGGGGAAAAGTTCCTGAAATTGCTGACTGCTCATTGCAAGGACTTAGCGGGGTGGTTAGGGACATTTGGGAAAATTTCTGCAACCAGTCCGAGCGTTATATTAGGGAAGAGGGCTTTTCCAATGAGCGCTACAACGAAATTCTGAGAATGCGACAACAAGATCCGAAGTTAGAAATACGGATTGAGCAGGAACTTGATCGACAACTTAAATTGCAGTCACGATAACTGATACATACCAAGCTGCGCTAAAGAAGTTTAGAGTTGACCTATTGACGTATCATAGGGTGATATCGAAAGATAAAGGCACGCTTTCAACCAATTGAGCCATTTCCTGTGCCACCTGCATTATGACGAATCCTTTCGCTCTGTTGCGTTCACTTTACTCAAAACTAACACTAGTGCATGCAGGGTGTGCTCTACAACTAAACCTGACTACGGCGCCGCATAGTGGGACCCAAGCCTTGCGTTCTGAATCTTTAATGCTCAAGATTCTCGCTACCATAGGCTGGTTTGTGGGACTTACCGTGATTTTAGCTGGATGTGCCCCCAATCGAACTTCAGATTCCGACACCCAAAGTTCCCCTCCTTTAACCGTCAACTCTGAAGAAGTCGAAAATTACGCTAAAGTGGTTCTAGCGATCGAGCCAAAACGTGAAGCAGCGACTAAGGAAATCTTGCGAATAACCAAAAAAGACAAGATTCCTCAAATTGTCTGTACTAAACCAAAAACTATTACCTCTCTCCGTCGCAATATTCGCGGTATTGCGGTTAACTACTGTCAGCAAGCGAAAGATATCAGCGAAAGTAATGGATTGACAATATTGCGATTTAATGATATCACTGCGGCAGTTAAATCTGATGATCAATTAAAAATACGCATTCAAAATGAATTGATTCGCCTGCAAAAATAAGGCGCTGGATCTGTTTTTTGCCGATGCTGACTTTTACGGAACGCTTACTTCCTTCTAGGAATATTACCATTAGCTTTACCCTTGCCCTCACTGCTGAGGAGCGTACTCGCAGCCGTCACCGCTATCAGAACTCTGAGGGTACAGCTTTGTATCTGCGCCTACCTAGAGGTACAGTGTTACAGGAAGGAGATTTGCTGCGATCGCAAACTCAGGAAGTTGTCATTCGTATTGTGGCGAAACCAGAACCAGTACTGACGGTAACTTCCCCAACACCAGTTAATCTAATGCGGGCAGCCTATCATTTAGGTAATCGCCATGTACCTTTAGAAGTTGCTCCCAACTATTTACGGTTGTCTCCAGATCCAGTTTTGCAGGCAATGCTAGAGCAATTGGGAGTAGAGAGTAAAGAGGAAGTAGTAGCCTTTAAGCCAGAAATTGGAGCCTATGGGCATAGTCATCATTAGCGCTGGGTGAGCAAAAAAAGGGTGGGGAGCGGAGGAGCGGAGGAGCGGAGGAGCTGGGGAAGAAGAGAGAACTGATAATTTTTGGATACAACGCTCAAGAAATCCCACCCAAAATTTCGTTCACCCGAGGTAGGGA
>JAAHHL010001253.1 GCA_010672185.1 Caldora sp. SIO3E6
CAAGCTCTTCTTAATTATCTGCGTGGCAACTACGAACTCATTCGTCAGTTTGTTCGAGAGAATTTACTGGATGTTATTTTCCCACAGCCAGAATGTCCAGCACCAACAATAATGACATCAAAAGCGTCTTGGAATTCCACTGGGGAATGGATGGTCATGCTTTAATTAACACCAAACACTGGATAAGAGAAGGGTGATTATTCTTTAGCTTAACCTAAACTAAAGATTCGATGAGATTAATGAATAATCGAAAACAGTGGGGAGCCCATTCTTTAAGGAATGAGAGAGATAGCCGCCTGCCGCCATGCCCGACTCTGTCCCGCTTTGCTGCTAGCGCACCATGCTACGTAAACGCGAACGCAAAGGTTTTTGTTTTTTACAAACAACTAACAACTAACAACAAATAACACGTTAGCGTAGCGGTACTACTTATTTTAATCATTGCTGGCACTTGCAAACACAATATCCTCATAAATATCCCCTGTATTTAACTCCAAACCAATAGTTTCTAAACCTATGATCCCATCCAATCAGTTGGTTTGGTCTGAAAAGCTGAACTATGTTAAGAAAAGTAGACATAGGTCAGACTCTTGCCAATGACAAAAGAATTAAGGACAAATAACAGTCCTCACTAGCTAACTGTAATTATCCAAACCTACTTCCCTCATGCGATCGCATTAACCACTCATTTTTGTCTGTTCTGACATATCCTAAAAGGAGAGCAAACAGAGCCTTCCAGATTGGGAAATCTACCTTGGTTCGGCGTTTAAAATTTTACACAGGTTTACAGGTAGGAGATTATGTAGCCCACGGTAATTGCAGCCGTGGGCTTATCATAATAATGAGCGACAGGCGTACATTATTTTAACTGTACCATACCTCCCCATGCAGTTCGGGGCACCTCGTCGATAAAGAGCGTACAGTATTTTAACTGCACTATACCTCAGTTTACAGCTGACAAGTTAAGGCTGTGAGGCATTGGTTCTGCAACAGATGTACTAATGGGGTTTCAGGCAAACAAAAGCGAGCGATCGCTAAATTATTCAGTAAACAAATGACCACTGGGGAATTTTGCGCTATGGTAGACACCAAAATTTCAGTAGTATGCCGAGATAACTCAAGTGAAGTACTTCTTCCTATCTGATGGCTGGGTGGTAGGTCGTGTTTGGGAATTTGGTGGACAGTGGAACGTCAATGCTTGGCGACGAGACCCCGAGATTGTCTGTATTAACCTTTGTATAGTCGAACAAGGGGAAAAATTATGGCTCTATCGGGTTGAAGACGCCGTTCTTATGGTGGAAGTAAAACCCACTTCCGATACCTTAGCTAAAACAATTGGTCAGGTTGTTCTCAAACGCCTGATCAGTGCTGAACAAGCCATTGAGCGATTAGCGACTGCACAAACATTGCCTAATTCTCCAGATGTCGAACATTAGGACGCGGGGACGCGGGGACGAGGGGACGCGGGGACGCGGGGACGCGGAGACGGGTCTAGAGGGACTTTCATGCATGGTGGTGGTGAAAAAAATTTTTTCATCGGGACTGCTTTCTGCCTCCTGCCTCCTGCCTCCTGCCTTCTGCCTCCTGCCTCCTGCCCTCTGCCTCGGAGCCTTGTTTCTTAAGAGCAAAACTCACCGATTTGCTTGCAATGCACCCTAACAGTAGTTACAATTCTTTAAACAATATTCAGTTTCATAGACGCCTCGTCATAAAACCCATATAGCCCAGACTTATTAATCAAGTCCAGGTGGGTTAAGGCGAGTTCTAATAACAAAATCACTCACAAGCGTCACACTAGAAACTTTATCTTTAGGAGGAGCGTAGTCAATGGGACTACCTTGGTATCGAGTACACACAGTCGTCCTGAATGATCCAGGCCGTCTAATTGCTGTACACTTAATGCATACTGCCCTGGTGGCAGGCTGGGCTGGTTCTATGGCCCTTTATGAATTAGCAATTTTTGATCCTAGTGATCCAATTCTTAACCCCATGTGGCGTCAAGGGATGTTTGTCCTGCCTTTCATGGCACGTCTGGGCGTCACCGATTCCTGGGGTGGTTGGAGTGTCACTGGTAAAACGGTAAGTGATGTAGGCTTTTGGTCATTTGAAGGTGTAGCTACTGCTCACATTGTTCTTTCCGGTCTTTTGTTCCTAGCTGCTGTATGGCACTGGGTGTTCTGGGACTTAGAACTGTTTAGAGACCCCCGTACCGGTGATCCCGCTCTTGATTTGCCAAAGATGTTTGGCATTCACCTGTTCTTGTCCGGTTTACTCTGTTTTGGCTTTGGAGCTTTTCACCTGACTGGACTTTGGGGTCCTGGAATGTGGGTTTCCGACGCTTATGGTTTGACTGGCAGTGTTCAACCAGTGGCTCCAGCTTGGGGACCAGAAGGCTTCAATCCCTTTAATCCTGGTGGTATTGTTGCTCACCATATTGCTGCGGGTATTGTCGGAATTATTGCTGGTTTGTTTCACCTAGCTGTGCGCCCACCAGAAAGACTGTTCAAAGCCCTGAAGATGGGTAATATTGAAACCGTACTTT
>JAAHHL010001254.1 GCA_010672185.1 Caldora sp. SIO3E6
AGTCTGTTGCTCTTCCGATATCACTAATTGTATCCAACTACTGTAGCTTTGAGTATTAGCCAAGTAGCGCTGTTGTTTGGCTGTTTCGACAATTGGGTAACGATGATAGTAGGAGCGCTCATCTGTTGCTAATGCACTGTTTAAATATACCTTAGCGTTGGGTACCAAGTTCTGAATCGCTAGAGAAATTTCGCCAGAGAGTTGCTCAAATCGATGATATGCTGAGTCAAAAAGCTTCGTAGCGTAATTCTCAGCCTGTTGGCATCTTTCGGAAATTGATGCTTGCTGACGCTGTTTTAAGGTTTCGGTAATCGATGCTAAAATACTACGAGCTTGTCTGGTTTCTGACAATACTTGTTCTGATAATCCCAGGCTACGAATAAATGATTGCTTCTGGCTTTTAGCAAATAAATCAATCAAACTCGAAAGGTTGCCTTGATCTGCCTGTTCTAGGGCAGTAATATATACAGAACGGTCATCACGAGTCAACGCTAATGGAAACCAACCAGCCTTAATAAAAACTAAGCTAGCAAGACAACGAGCGACTCGACCATTACCATCTTGAAAAGGATGAATTTGGGTGAATCGGTGGTGTAGCCATGCCGCTTCTACTTCAGGTGCAACTTGGTTCTCTTGATGCTGCTTGTGCCAGCTAACCAAGTTATCCATTTCAGAAATAACCTGTTCAGGAGGCGCATACTCATGAATTATACCATCCGGTCGTAGGGAATTATTGGGCCATTGCTTCCACTCACCTCGTAATATGGGTATGTCCTTAACTTTTCCCGTCAAGGGATCAACAGCTTCTGTTGTGGCTTGATGTTCTGTGAGAACTTGATGCAGTTGCTTAATGTAGAAAGTAGTTAATTCCCGTTGTCCACCAACAAAGTCAAATAATCCTGCAACCGCTGCCTCCTGAGAGCGAATCAAGGCAATTACTTGTCTCGCTGGTTTGTTTGTTGCTCCGTGAGGAATTAGAGCTTCATCAATGCCTTGCTCGATCAGAATACGGGTAATACCTCGGTCAATCGTGTACAACCTCTCGATAATACCAGTCTCGATCGCAATCTCGCGGCGCATTTTCGTCATATAGGACTTAAATGCACCAGACTCCCGCAACCGTTGTGCTTGTTCCTGCCAAACTGTTACCAAAGGTGGCAATTCTGAACTAGCCATTGTTGGCCAGTTTTGAGGTAAATCCTCAATAGGTTGCCATTCTCTGGAATTCAGCGAATTCATCTTAGGGTAGGGGGTTGGGGGTAAGAAATCTTATAGACATCCATTTTAATGCTATTGAATATAGTCTCCCTTTCATATTGCATACCTAACTTTTCCAGAACCCTCACAGATGCCTTGTTTTCACATTCAACCACGCCAAGAATATATGGAAACTGGAATTGCCTAAATCCATATTGAATTACTGCTGTTGCTGCTTCAGTGGCTAAACCCTGACCCCAAAATTTTGAATCTAGTCGATATCCAATCTCTTTTTCCTCTTTATTATCAATTTGCTCAATTGCTATCCCGCAATAACCAATTAACTGGTTACTCTCTTTGCGAAAAGTAGCCCATTTACCAAAACCATAATTTTGGTAAGAAGCGAGGAAGCTTTGTATTTTTGCTTGCGTTTCTGAAACCGAAAGAACTCCCGTTGAGGAAAATTGCATAACTCTTGGATCAGCCAGTATTGGTGCAAGTTGCTCCCAGTCCTCTAATTGAAAATCTCGAAGAATCAGCCGCCGAGTCTCTATCTCCATTTTGCTCAACTCGACCTATGAGCTAGGTTTAATAATTTAGCTTGAGCCGATTCCAACATAAAATCTCGGATGTAGGTACTAGCGTTAAGAATTTCTACTCCTATTAGTTCTCCGGCAGCATTTAATTCAGCAGTGACGTTGGGACTAATCTCTACACTTCCTGCTTCTAGCTCTTCAGAGATGAGTAGGTGAAGAATATCTTCTTCTTTAAAGTAGCTTAATTGTGGTAATTGCTGCTTGATATCAGACATTTGTGATAAACCGTCCAGTTTTTAGACGAAATCGAATTTGTTGTCGAGTTATGGCATGAATGGTGATGGGTGTGAGTACGTTATCATTTTGTTCATAAGGAATTAAGACAAGCTGTTCCTTGTGTTTGCCAACCACAATCGCTCGACCTGTCTCTACATCATAATAGCGCTCACTGGAAAATCGTAGAATATTTTCAATCAAATCAAGGTTGAAGCCTCTTTGGGTTGCTCGATATTGAAGATAGGATGTCCAAATAATTTTTGGCATTAGTTCGTAGTATCATGTCTGGCGAATCACTTACCTTTGCTCTTGATACACTAACTTAAAACTCTAGCAAAAGCTTATTACCTATTCCGGATAAAGCATCTTCCCTAGTGAATAATGAATTGCCTGTGAGTCCTGGAAGCTTTGCCAGAACACTGATTAGGGTTATTATATGGTGCGGTCGAAGTTCCATCAACCTAACTAGTAGTCTAGCTCTAACAGGGGATATCACATTGGTCATGCATGGGAAGGAATTGTATGTCTATC
>JAAHHL010001255.1 GCA_010672185.1 Caldora sp. SIO3E6
ATGAAGTCTATCTTAGACGATGAGCTCTTCCGATCTAGAACCAGCTATTTGGCAGTAGTTTGTCCGTTGAAGCCTTAGATGATGGTGCAGCGGGGAACTTAAGGATTGAAGCTAACCAACTATTAATTCAGGATGGAGGCTTAGTATCTGCTTCTACCTTCGGTAGTGGTAACGGAGGGAGGATTGCCATTAATGCTTCAGAAGTCTCCATTTCAGGAGCTTCCTCAGACAACCAAATCAAAAGCGGCATCTATGCTCAATCTTTTGATGCTGGCAATGCTGGCAGCATCGATATTTTTACTGATGATTTGACTGTCCAAGATGGGGCGAGAATAACAGTCAATAGTGAACCCCAATCAGAGGATTCTGGTAACCTGATCAATAAAACTAATGCCTTGATTGATGCTCTTAAGAGAGTTCCTGAAGGAGAAGGCATTCCCCCAGATTTTGCCGTAGCTAGGGGTTCAGGCTCCGGTGATGCCGGTGATATCAATATTGAAGCTAACAACATTTTTTTGCATAACCAAGGACAAATTACCGCTGTTACCTCTTCTGGAGAAGGTGGCAATATTGGCTTAGATATATCAGAGCTAATTCTGATGCGTCACAACAGTTTAATCTCTGCTACCGCTGGCACTGCACCTGGTGGCGGCAATGGCGGCAATATTACTATTAATGCTCCTTTCATTATTGGTCATCCTCACGAAAATAGCGATATTACTGCTAATGCCTTTACTGGCAATGGAGGGAGAATTACGATAACTACTCAAGCCATTTTTGGTTTAGAGTTTCGGGATCAGCTCACCCCATTCAGCGACATCACCGCTAGTTCCGAATTGGGACTCAAAGGCACAGTAGAAATCAACCAACTAAGTGTAGATCCCTCACAAGGATTAAGCAACTTACCCGACGAACCAGGAACACCCCAACCCCTGCAAAGTTGTCGCGGGGGAGGAATACAATCAGGGGGTCAATTTACTAGTATCGGTAGACAAGGTATACCCAGCAATCCCTACGAATCCTTAGATAGTAGCGATATCTGGGAAGATCTACAACCAGCAAGAGAGTTAGCAGAAAATCCCACAGAGCCACCGAAGCGCATTGTGGAAGCGACAGGCTGGGTGGTGACAGAAGAAGGAGAGGTAATTTTGGTAGCAGAAATGCCCTCTGTTGCATCTCAACGAGGATGTAGTCTGCGTTAAAACCCACCCCTAACCCCTCCGGTGGAGGAGAACCGGAACCGGAGACTTGACAACGATATCTTCTTCTTTCCTTCCTTTGTGCTCTTTGTGCCTTTGTGGTTAATTAAAATAGAAGAAGGAACGCTACAAATAGATTTACCCACATTTGGAACATCCCTCAAACTAATCAATTCCCAAGATTAATGAAACCAGTAAAACCGAGGGCACATCGACTAATATTGCTAGCGATGTTGGGACTAATGACCACTTTAATTGTTCCATCCATAACAGATGCGATCGCGCCCATCAAATCAGATCTTACACCAACCTCTGTTACCCACCGGTTCCAAAGCTCCGGTTATGGGTGGGTTGGGCGAAGCATTTGGATGGATACACTTGGGTCTATGTTCTTCAATTATCGCCCAAATGCTTCTCCCCTACAGGTGCCGATTGTGGGAGTTACGAACAACCCCCAATCCTTACTACAACAAGGCATTCAATTCTACGAAGCGGAACAGTTTTCCCCAGCAATCACAGTGTGGCAGCAGGCAGCAGCAGCTTTTGCGAGCCAGGGAGATACCCTTAACCAATCCCTGACACTGAGTAATCTTTCCTTAGCTTATCAACACCTTGGACAATGGGAAGCAGCTCAAAAAGCTATTGACCAAAGCCTCAAACTACTGCACAATCTCGAAGGTACAACTAACTCCCAGACCTATTCAGAAGTCTTCGCCAAAACCTTAAATACCCAAGGTCGGTTACAATGGGAAACAGGACAGTTGGAACAAGCCCTCGGAACCTGGCAGAGAGCCACAGTTAATTATCAAGAAGCGGAGAATCAGACCGGTATTATCGGTAGCTTGATTAACCAAGCCAAGGCTCTGCAAACCCTAGGATTGAGTAGCAAGGCCGAAGAAAAGTTACAAACAGCCTACCAAATTCTGCAACAATCCGACTCCCCCCTCAAAGCCAAAGGATTTAAAGACTTAGGCAATGCTCTCAGACGTATTGGTAAGCTAGATCAGTCCCAGCAAATTTTAGCTAAAAGTTTGAAGTTCGCTCAACTCCCCACAGCCAAAGGTGCAGTTCTGTTAGAGTTAGGTAATACTGAACGAGCCTTAGCCCAAAGGGCGGACGCAATTGGTAAGCAACCAGAAGCTCTCTCCCATACTCAAGCTGCGATCGCATATTTCCAACAGGCTTTCGATACAGGAGGACAAATCCAAGCCTCACTAAACCAGCTCAGCCTCCTAGTCGAAACAGAGCAATGGTCAGAAGTAGCAGAACTACTACCCCAAATTCAGCAGTCTATTACCAGTTTACCCCCCAGTCGCACCGCCATCCATGCCCGACTCAACA
>JAAHHL010001256.1 GCA_010672185.1 Caldora sp. SIO3E6
ATCACCACCGCACCCAGCATCGGCCCAAAGGCACTACCCGTCCCACAAATCAGGGCCATCAGGATCACTTCACCGGACATCTGCCAGGTAATGTCTGTCAGGCTTGCCACCTGCACCACAAAGGCCTTGATGCCACCGGCCTGCCAATAATTGGCTGAGAAAAGGTTACTAGTGGTACCTCAATCGATTTGGAGGATAAAGGTAAATCTACCTCAAACCAAAAGGTACTGCCTACTTCTAAACTGCTCTTGACTTGCAGTTGGCTACCCATCAGCTGTAAAATTTTCTGGGTGATGGTTAATCCGAGTCCAGTGCCTTCTACTTGATGGGTATCTTGTCCTACCTGCTCAAAAGGTTCAAAAATCTTATCTAGTTCCTCGTTAGCGATACCAATGCCAGTATCTTCGATCTCAAATTTAATTTTGTTGTTGGTTATTGGTTGTTGGTTGTTGGTTGTTGGTTGTTGGTGATATAATTTTTCGACTTTGAAAGTAACTCCACCAGTGTTAGTAAATTTAATGGCATTGCCGAGTAGATTAATTAAAACTTGCCTTAGTCGCTTTTCATCGGCATAAACTACAGTCGGGAGTTGAGGGTCCGGTTGGTAAGTAAAAGTAATGCTCTTTTTTTTTGCACGAATCTGACACATTTGGGTAACTCCCCATAAAAAGTGCAGAAAATGAAAGTCTTCGGGGTAGAGTTCCATTTTCTGAGCTTCAATTTTGGAGATATCTAAAATATCGTTAATCAGGGTGAGGAGATGGCTACCGCAGGCTTGAATAATCTCAATACCTTGTTGTTGTTGAGGGGTAATGTCTGAGGAGTGTTGGAAAATTTGAGCGTAGCCGAGAATGCCGTTGAGGGGGGTACGGAGTTCGTGGCTCATGTTGGCGAGGAATTCACTTTTGGCTCGGTTGGCAGCATTGGCGGCTTCTTTTGCTTGCTTCTGCTCATCTAACAGATGCCTGACTTGTTCAATCAATTGATTAAAAGAGGTAGCTAGCAATCCGATTTCGTCTTGAGTTGTTATGGGAGCTTGTAAAGAGAAGTCAGACTCTTGCGTTACCTTTTTGGCGACCCTCGTTAATTGTTCGAGAGGACGAGTGATGGCTGCACTAGTATAGATAGCCAGAAAAATAGCGATCGCAATCGACAATACCATACTGATGATCAGGATATGAACCCACAGTCTTTCCCTAGCTTGGAGAGCAGCAGTAGTTTCCTCCTTTTCCTCATCTATTGTTCCTTTGATTACCTCTAAGTCTTCTGCAAAGTCTTCCATTGTCCTGCTTAGAGGACTCAGAGTAAAATTCAATAGTGATTTTTGTGCTGTATCTACCTCTTCAAGAGAAAGCTGGTACGGATTAATTGGCTGCAAAAGCGCTTTTGTTTCTTGGAAATATTTTTCTATTAATAATTCATTCTTTTTTAGTTGATTGTAAGCTTCGAGTTCGTCTGATGTCTCCTCTACTTCCGGTTCGTCGTAAGATTCTTCTAACTCAGACCATAATTGCCGAAATTCAACGATATGTTCCTGAAGATGGAGGTACTCCTCCTGAAATTCTTCCGGTTGCTGTAGTAAAGGAGCAAGTTGATGGTAATGCAGTTGTATTTGCATCAGCTTAAGTTGCAAGCGATCAATAAGGATAGTTTCTTCTAAAACATCTTCTAGCAATTTTTTAGACTGCTGCTGGTGGAAATCGCCAAGGATAGCTCCAATTACTGTTCCCGTAACAGCAATGGCGAGGATAATCCCATAGCCACGACCAATCTTTTGACCAACATTAGGGTGATAAAATTTCTGCCTAATACCGCCTCCAGTCAAACGAGCAAGCTTTGCCTTTTGCTCTGGCAAATGATTAGTACTAGATTGTGCTTCAGGGTCACTCATATAGCTTTTTTATTCGAGTGTAAACATCCTGGGGCAGGAAAAGCAAGAGGCAGAGACATTAGTACTCTATCGATTCAGAATTGATGGGTTGAGGTAGACGCGGAGACACGGAGACGCGGAGACGCGGAGAGAGAGTTTTGGTATCTGCTATGTTAATCTAAATATTGTTTAATAAACTGCCTTATTTGTTTCATTTTAAATCCTTGAGCTAAATTCTGAAGTTGTTGAGCAAAGGGCAAATATTGCTCATCTGTTGCTTTTAATCTCTCGGCTTGCTCATTCAAGCTATCGAGCAAACCTTTTCTGGCAAAATCGTACAAAACTTTGAGCTCTGAGACTGGGGGAGGTATGATGGCTGTCTGTTGAGTTGTTTTTGATGAGTTACCTGCTGTTATTGCTAACTGGGTTAGTGATTCATCAGTCTTCTGATAGATCCATGACAACCCTAAGTGATACCGGATGATTTCGAGTAAATCTTTAGTCTCTATCGGCTTAGAGAGAAAATCATTACAACCGGCTTCTCGACTCTGGTGTTGATAGGAGTCAAACACAGTTGCAGAAGAGGCTAGCAAAATGGTCTGTTGAAATTCTGGTAATTGGCGCAGGCGACAGGTTAACTCAAAACCATCCATCACTGGCATCACTAAGA
>JAAHHL010001257.1 GCA_010672185.1 Caldora sp. SIO3E6
TTCTTGGGATTTTTTGGCTTGCTGCATGATTGAAAGACGAATCTGGTATGGCTTCCACACTTATTCAGCAGACCCTAGGTAGTAGGTGGTAGGTGTTAGGGATGTGCTACGACTGACAGAGTAAATAGTCTATAGCAGTTCTCGATCCGTGATGTACATGTCCAATTCCCAATTCCCAATTCCCAATTCCCAATTCCCAATTCCCAATTCCCCATTCCCCATTCCCAATTCCCCATTCCCAAAAACTTTGTACCTCATCTAAATGAGAAATGCTATATTTGATTCTTGTCATAAAAGCAAGGATAAGGTATCATCCCTACATAAATTTAGCCAAAACTTCTGGTTCTAGATCAACATGCTGTGCTTGACAACCCCTGGGAAACGACTGTTAACAACTCTAGGAATTGCTATTGTTTCTTGCTCTTTCTATCTCTGTGAGGCTAAAGCTCAGTCTGTTGCAGATACAGAGAATTTACTGATAGCTCAAACTTTAGGCGGAATAGAAAGAGATATCGCTTTGTCGGAAGTACCAAATCCAGCTCTCTCTTCAGCAACAGCTGTTGCTGGAGCAGTACCGGATGAAGCTAATGTAGAACTGCAACCAGATGGTTCTTTAATTTACGAACTAGCAGGTCAAAATCAACAAGGGTTCCCTTTTGTAGTCGATGTAACCTCTGAAGGGCAAATAATTGAAGTTGACGAAGAAGTAGAGCCCAGTGCTGTTCCTGAAGCTGTTTATAAAGCTCTAAATCGCTGGGCACCAGGGGCTCAGATTGAAAGCACTTGGCGGAGTACTCGTTTAGGAGAGTTCGTCTATGAAATAGTTACTGATGAATTTTGGTTTGAAATTAAAGCTGATGGCAGAACTCTAACAATTCACCAAAATTAAAACTATTTTGAAGTAAATAATATGCTCATGGCGACCTTTTTGAGAAACCAGTGCAAGCAAATTATAGCTGCCACAGTAATGGCGACTACCATTGCTTTTGGTATCAATGGAGCTAATGGTCAAGAAAGTGAACAAGTTAAGGGTGCTGGTGCTTCCTTTCCCCAAATCCTCTATCAACGTTACCGTACAGAATATCAGGAGGATACAGGAGTAGATTTTAAATATACTTCCGTCGGCAGTGGTGGTGGTATCAGGTTATTTATCAATGAGTCGATTGATGTTGGCTCTAGTACTTTGATTCCTACTCCTATCGAAAGGAATCAAATGGAAGAAGGTTTGTTAATGATACCGACAGCAGGAAGTTCTGTTGCCATTGTTTACAACCTGCAAAATGTGACTAAGGACGTGAAAATTTCTCGTGAGAAACTAGCGAAAATCTTCACAGGGGAAATTAGTAACTGGAGTCAAGTTAGTCCCCGCCTGCCTAATCTAGAGATTCAAGTGGTAGTGCGCTCTGATGAAAGTGGTACAAGTCTGATCCTCACGAAATACTTGCGGGAGATTACCAACGGCAAGGTAAAGGCACAGAGGAAGCCTAATTGGGGTGCTGATGTTTTTGCTGCTCGTCCCCAAGATAGCGGAGTTGCAGCTGAAGTTAGGCGGATTGATGGTGCAATTGGTTATGTTCAAACCAGTTTTGCCCTTAAGAGTGGCTTAGCTATGGCTCGGTTGGAAAATCAAGCAGGTGATTTTGTTCGCCCTACGGTAGAAGCAACCAACAATGCTTTAGCCAAGATTGAGTTTAACGAAGATCTGACTACTAATAGTGTTGCTGATCCTGAGGAAGGCTATCCCCTAGTTAGTTTGACTTGGCTACTGATTTATCAAAAGTATCAGACCCAAGAACTCCTGGAATCAACTCAAGAGCTTGTATCCTGGATTTTGACTGAAGGACAAGAATTTAATGAAGAAGAAGGTTACACCGAAATTCCAGAGGATATAGCCATAAGAGCTCTTGAAATTATCGATGAGCAACTGAGGGTTCGTCCTTATTAAGCGTCTGACGACGCCGGGAATAGGGAATAGGGAATAGCAACAGCATAAAATACCGCGTCGAAAAAGGAAGATCACAAAAAAGTTATGAGTAAATTGGGTGTAGTTGATGTACCGTTGCTCCTTGGTTCAGTGATAATAGGTTGTAATGTTGGGGTACTTTCTCCTGCTTGGGCGCAAGTAGCTCCTATTATTACTAACCAAAGTTATACTAACGATAGTAGCGGGAGCACTTTGGTTCCTGAAGCTACACCAAAGGCTCAAGATAATCCCACTACAAATTTACCCACAGGGGATGCTCCTCCTCAAGTTGAGAGCAATCAAGATTATGAGCTTTTATCTCAGGTAGAGCAATATAGTATTAGTGAATCGGTTCCTGTTATCGAGTCAGACCCTGAAAATGAGCTTTTATCCCAGATAGAACAATATAGTGGCAGTACACCAGCTTCTGCTGTGCCAACATTGCCAGAAAACGAAATTTTATCCCAGATAGAACAATATAGTATTAGTGAGCGACGTCCTAGAAGGCGACGGTCTTTTCCTCGGGTTGATAGTTTAGTGGATGTTACCCCGGAAGATTGGGCTTATGATG
>JAAHHL010001258.1 GCA_010672185.1 Caldora sp. SIO3E6
TCTTGAAACAGCAATTCCCACTCATCATCATCAATCGAGGAGAGTAAGTAGTCCCGGCGCTCCCGAATCACCTCTTCTAAAGTTTCCCCAGAGAAGGGAGGGTCATCTTGCATAACACAACCTAACAGTAACCCTAGCAAGTTCCGCAGGTGACCGCCACTAACACTGCAAAGACGATCTAGGATTTCAGGAGTATCAAACACCTCTGGAATTAACTCCAGTTGTTTGGCTGGGGTTTGCTCAGGAAAAGCTCTTACCATAACCATCTGCCGCAGCAATGCCATCCCCTCGGTATGTTCATCACCATTCCGCCGTTTTACCGGCACCATTGGTAACACTTTAGGGGGAATTCCACCACCTAAACGGTCTTTGAGAATTTCACAATCGTTGGAAAAAGTCAGTCCTAGGGGAATTGTATAGACAACGTGGCAATTGAGCTTGCGTAGTTGATCTCCCCGGTCAATAAAGAGATATTCTTGTTGCGATCGCCCAGAAGGTAGAGGACGGAAATCTACCCGGTCTAGATTATCTATAATTACCACCAGTCCAGCTTTCCCCTGTCGTTTGAGGGCAGTATTCGCTTTTCCGAGGAGTTCTTCGTTAATCGACTGTAAAATACTACTAGTACGAGGTTCTAGGTACTCCCTCAATCGCCGCCGGAGTTTAGGAGCTTCTTTGGTTCTAGCGGTGATTTTGCCAATACCTAGGGATAGTTCAGCTTCTGTAGAGAGTTCTATCGGTGTTTGCAAAAAATCAGCAATCTCAGTAAACAGATTAGTAAAGTAACCCGGATGCAGTCGAATATTAATTGCTTCTAAACTTTCACTAACCTGACCAGCAATACTCAGTAAAATATCTGTCACATCAACATCCGCCATGTCCAAATCTTGAGATGACTCAAAATAAACCACATGGAATCCCTCTTGCTCCAAGTCAGATTTGAGCCGGAGCAATTCCGTGGACTTCCCACAGCCAATATGACCGGTAAACAGTTGGCAAGTCGGTTCATCCGGTGATATGACGGCAATCTGGCGCTTGAGGGATTTAATGATTTTGCTGCCTCTGACTGACGAAAAGTCAATATAATACTGTTGTTTTTGCACAGGCTTGCTGGGATTACAAGCCTTATAAAACTTCGCTAGATCCAATGTCATAAAAAGTCATTATCCTGCTTAATTGTAGTTAAATACATCTGAAGCTAGTTAACAACAAGAAAAACTCTGACTAGGAAAAATACCTCATCATTCTTCTTGTTCACAGATACCCAGCCAATTACATTTCTTAGTTGTGTCACCTCTGGCTGCTGGGTAAAAGGTTTCAGGTGTGTTACTATTAATTTTAGCTTGGGAAATACTAACTGTTGGTGTGGGGAAGGGTGTGGATAACTGAAAGTCCTCCTGATTAATCAGCTCAGCACTGGTCACAGCTTGCCCTACTCCAAAGGTTAATATAGGTAAAGTTATACCCACAATCAGTAGTTGTTTTTCCTTCTGTTTAAGGTTAATTCTAGTTAAGCGTGACATTGAATGCTTACTCCGTATATGTACTCACCAATATTCTTATAGCTAGTTTGTGATCAGGAGGATTTATATCAAAGCTGTATAAAGAACAGGTGTAGTATATAACTATTTTTATTTTACTGCAAAAAATATCTTTTAATCAAATTCAAGTTTCATTCAGCCATATTTTCCGAGATTTACCAAGGTAGGTGCAAAGAGAGAAAATAACCACAAAGGTCAAAAAGAGAATCTATCTGGCCTAATTTCCTCGCATTTAAGAACCGAATATCTGTAGGGGCGGGTTTAGGGTCACCCTTAACGCATTTTACGATAACGTTTGTACAAAACCCGCCCAATCGATAACCTGGGGATTAGTTACGTTAACCCGAAAGATGCTGACAGGGCGGGTTTTGATCCCAATATTCAGGTCAAATGGCGAAGAATTGTCCCTAAACCCGCCCCTACAATATGTGCAATGTAATTCCACAAGGAATGCGATCGCACCCCTTGTCTCCTCCAACGTTTTTTGCTATCATTACTTAATAATGGAGTAGGTGTGCGCCTGTAGATTAGACTGATAAATTTGGTGCAGTAAAACTTGGTTATTGTTTGAAAATTGAGTACCGTTCCTTCTCATAGGGCAAATTCTCAAAAATAGCAAACCGTTGAGGGACTGATAGGGCAATTTGGTTGTGTTCCTTCAGAACTATCTGAAGCAATTGGATTGCCTTCAAGAAAAAGGCTCCTTAGGTTTGTTAGTCCCGATAGAGGACTGACATCTTTGATTTGGTTTTGAGTGAGGTCAAGCCACTCTTTTACCACCACAAGCCGTTTTTTGCGTGTGAAATACATCATTAATTTCTGATATTGACCCCCTGGCTCTGTGTATTTTTTTTCCGAAGCGATCGGTAACTTCTCAAAAAGCCAGGGGTCGCTCGCCGCGAAAACTTAGGCCGAAGAGAGAGAGATTGTCTCGGCGAGAGTCCCCTGGCTTTCCATTGCTTTTTGAACAATGAGTTCCCCCAAGGTGGGAAT
>JAAHHL010001259.1 GCA_010672185.1 Caldora sp. SIO3E6
GCACTATTGACGGTGATTAATTGGGAGACAACGTTATTGTTCTCATTGCTTTCAGAGACATTACCGTTAGCATCAGCCCTCCAGTAATAATATTAAGGCGGCGAAGAAGTTGATTCAGCGGGGAGACCCTAGTGTTTGGGATGTGCTGGAGGAAGTGATTGCGGGTCATCCGGTGCTGCTGAACCGAGCCCCAACGCTGCACCGCTTGGGGATTCAGTCTTTTGAACCGATTTTAGTGGAGGGTCGGGCGATTCAGTTGCACCCGCTAGTTTGTCCTGCTTTTAATGCTGATTTTGATGGTGATCAGATGGCGGTGCATGTGCCTTTGTCGATTGAGGCTCAAGCTGAGGCTCGTCTGTTGATGTTGGCTTCTAATAATATCCTCTCACCGGCAACGGGTCGTCCGATTGTGGCTCCTAGTCAGGATATGGTATTAGGGTGTTATTATCTGACAGCAGAAAATCCGGCAGCGATAAAGGGAGCAGATAAGTATTTTGCGAATTTGGATGATGCCATCAGGGCTTATGAACAGGGAACTGTAGACTTGCACGCTAAGGTCTGGGTGAGATATGAGGGTGTGGTAGAAACTCAGAAGCCAGATCTAGAGGTGCTCTCGACAGAAAAGCTAGGTGATGGAACTGTTACAAAACATTACCGAGAGCGGCGAGTGCGGGAAACGGATTCAGGGGAGTTAATCTCTCAGTACGTTTATACTACTCCTGGTCGAATTATTTACAATAAGGCGATTCAAGAGGCATTAATGAATTAATTTGGTTGTTTGTTGTTTGTTATTGGTTGTTGGTTATTGGTTGTTAGCCATTGGTCATTAGTTGTTATTCATTAGTAATTGGTCATTAGTCATTAGTACAAACAACAAACAACAAACAACAAACGACAAACAACAAACGACAAACAACAAACAACAAACAACAAACAACAAACAACAAACAACAAACGACAAACAACAAACAACAAACAACAAACGACAAACAACAAACAACAAACAACTTATGACTACAGAAATGACTTTTTACAACCGAATCGTAGATAAGGGTCAGCTTAAGAAGCTGATATCTTGGTCTTTTACTCAGTATGGCAGCGCTCGCAGTGCTCAGATGGCTGACCAATTGAAGGATTTGGGTTTCCGCTATGCGACTCGTGCTGGGGTTTCTATTAGTGTTGATGATTTACAGGTGCCTCCGGTGAAGCGCGAGATGCTGGATGAGGCGGAGGAACAGATTCGTGCGACGGAGACTCGTTACACTCGTGGGGAAATTACGGAGGTGGAACGATTCCAAAAGGTTATTGATACCTGGAATAGTACTTCGGAGGCTCTGAAGGAGGAAGTGGTGCGGAATTTCCGGGCGACGAATCCTCTCAATTCTGTGTATATGATGGCTTTTTCTGGGGCTAGGGGTAATTTGTCTCAGGTGCGGCAGCTGGTGGGTATGCGGGGCCTGATGGCAGATCCTCAAGGGGAGATTATTGATATTCCTATTAAGACTAATTTTCGGGAGGGTTTGACGGTAACAGAATACGTTATCTCTTCCTATGGTGCCAGGAAAGGTTTGGTAGATACGGCTTTGAGAACGGCGGATTCGGGTTACTTGACTCGCCGTTTGGTGGATGTGTCTCAGGATGTGATCGTGCGGGATATCGATTGCGGCACTGAGCGGGGGATAATGGTCAGGTCGATGATGGATGGCGATCGCGTTCTGATTCCTTTGCAAGAGCGCCTACTGGGTCGAGTGGTAGCCAGGGAGGTTCTACATCCCACAACTGGAGAAGTTCTGGCTCCGCGTAATCAGGATATTTCCGATGAGTTGGCAAAGGATCTGGCTAAGGCTGGGGTGGAAGAGGTATTTGTGCGATCGCCTCTGACTTGTGAGGCACCGAGATCAGTTTGTCAGAGGTGCTATGGCTGGAGCTTGGCTCATGGACATATGGTAGACCTGGGAGAGGCTGTAGGGATTATTGCTGCTCAGTCGATTGGGGAACCGGGAACTCAGCTGACAATGCGTACTTTCCATACTGGTGGTGTGTTTACTGGGGAAGTGGCACGACAGGTGGTTGCTTCTGTGGATGGTGTAGTGTCCTTTGGCAAGGGATTGCGTACTCGAACTGTGCGTACTCGCCATGGAGAGGAACGGGAGCAGGTGGAAGTAGCTGGTGATTTGATTTTGAAACCGGAAGGCGGCTCTTCTTCGGAGGTTTTCCCCCTGACTACTGGTTCTCTGTTGTTGGTGAAGAATGACCAAAAGGTAGAGAAGAAGCAGCTGTTGGCAGAGGTTAGTTTGAGTAAGACTCGCCTGTCTACGGAGAAGGTGACTAAGGATGTAACCACTGACTTGGCTGGTGAGGTGCTGTTTGCGGATTTGATACCGGAAGAGAAGACAGACCGACAGGGGAATACTACCAGAATTGCCCAGCGGGGAGGCTTACTCTGGGTGTTGTCTGGGGAAGTCTATAACCTGCCCCCTGGTGCAGAGCCAGTGGTGAAGAACGGGGATGCGGTGCAGTTGGGCT
>JAAHHL010000126.1 GCA_010672185.1 Caldora sp. SIO3E6
CCCACGCCGGCGAAGACCGACACGCCGCCGTGCTGGGAAGCCACCCGGTTGATCATCTCGGTGATGAGCACCGTCTTGCCGACGCCGGCGCCCCCGAACAGACCGATCTTGCCGCCCTCCACGTAGGGCTCGAGCAGGTCGATGACCTTGATGCCGGACTCGAACATCTGAGCCTTGGGCTCGAGCGTGTTCTTGCAACAACACAGCTATTTTTATTTTGCCCTTTATTTTGGGACTTGTTAATCATTACTCTCAACAACAAGTAGGGTTATTAATAGCAGTACTACCTGTATTAGCAGTATGTACTGGAACTGTAGCAGGCTTCCTTGCCGATCGCTTTGGTGCAAGAAGCATTAGTACCATTGGCTTAGTGTGTTTGTTGATAGGCTGCTTAGCACTCAGCACCTTTAGCGAAAAACTGACAGTCTTAGGCTATATCTTGCGTGTGTTCCTCTTTGGAATAGGTTTCGGCTTATTCCAACCACCTAACCAAAGTGCAATTATCAGCAGTGTACCTCCACAATTTATTAGTGTTGCCTCTGGACTCTGGTTCTTTTCACGAGCCTTAGGTCAAGTGATAGGCATAACACTGATTGGAATTCTGTTTTCGCATTTCACAGCTAGCCAACTCCAAGTAGACACCTCGATTTCCATTACAACTGCTCCGGTTGAAGCCTTAGTATTTGGAGAACAAGCAAGTTTTCGCATTGTCTCTGTTATTCTTGCTGTCACAGTAGGGATATCTGGATTCCTATGGAAGCGACAAAATCAAGAGCTAAGGGTTTAAAAAATTGAGCGAACAGTGAAGTTGGCAGCAAGAAATGGGTGCTTGGAACTCTTTGCTGCTTGGCTGAGCAGTGCAAGGACTTTGTCTCTGAATGGCTGCACCTGAGTCCTGTCTACTAAGGCTTGATGTTCAATCTCCGCCAGTAACTCGTAAATCCTCTCTAGATACGAGGTGTGTACTCCCGTCTTTTTCCCTAAATCAATCACTGCTCTGAGAATTGCATCTTTTTCAGTTGGTCGTCCAGCCTCAATATCTTGAAGTGTTGAGGGAATTAATGGTCTGACATTCTCAAGCTTGCTTAGGAGGTCTTTAATAAAAGAGTCCCTTGAATTGGCTAGATAGACCGCTTGAGTTTTGGCGATCTCATATAATTCATTTACCGCATTGACAACGACCTCTCTTGTCAATGAGTCGTCGAGCAATTCGCCAATATTGCGACCAAAAATAGCTGCAGGGCTATTTAACATATTCAATGCCAATTTTTCAAACATAATCTGGGCGATGCCGCGATCGCTTACAGGCAACAGCACCGACAAGCCAGCTGATTCGTATAGATCCTTAATCTTCAAGAGTTGAGGTGTAATTTCGACACTAGCCACCGGTCCGATCACTGTTCTGGCATTTTGAACTGGAGTCTTAACACGCGATAAACCCGGAGCATCAGCTACAGCACCATACTTGATTATGATCCCTCCCATAGATCTATTTAAGCCCAATGTTTCGACATACTCGTATTGGTTGTGAAGTGCAGGTAGACGCATACCACCAAAGTCAGGCTCGGGTCGAAACCAAGGCATTAACCCATTGACAAAAGTTGCAACTGGGGTGTTAGGTAGTTGAGGAATAGTATTAATGTGTTGGGCTAAAAGCTTGGTTAACCCTGTTGCTTTGACTGTAACTGCAATGTAATCTTGGGGTATCTCAATGTTCTTGACATGATTCGCCACATTTAAGTGAGGCCCGATCGGAATCTTCATTGCCTCTCTAATCAGTTGTTCTAGTTGTACTTTTGAAATCAATTCATCAGATGTAAAGCCTTCTTGATCGAGATATTTTTCCATCCGCAGCTGAACAGGCTTAATTCCTACAAATTTTTTGACAAATGAATCTCTACTTAACCCTGTTTCTGGGAGACTTTGAGCAATATCATCAAATTCTGGACAGTGAAAAGTAATTCCACCGTGCTTTTGTAACTGTACTAATCTTTGAGAACCTTGAGTACGGCTGCTGACAATTGTAACAGTATGACCTGCCGCTGCAAGTATCCATGATTGCACCATGCCAACAGCCCCACTTCCACCCACAATAGCAATATTTTTTATTTTCATAGTATCTTCTTCTTTTCTCTAACATTGCTTGAATAACAGATGCAAGATTTTAAGTTGGCAGACTAGGAATTAAGTGGAAATTGCAAAGGAGATAAAGGTGGCCTATCCATAATCTGACAGATGGTCATCCCAAGTTCCATGCCTTGATACTGATCTTCAGCAATGAAACCAACCTTAAGGAATTTTGGTGCTTTCGGACTGGCGACACCAACTGTAGATTCCCAAATTCTTAGAGTTCCTCCCAAAGTATCACCCTCTTGACTGTAGAGTTTCTTCCTCAGATCTAACTCAATTTCCCTAATAGAGCGTGTACTAAAATGTTCAAGTAAAAAGGTTAAAGTTAGTCTAATTGGTTGAGAATTGGAACGAATAGTGAGCTGTTTTAGTATTTTGTTCTTTTCTGGATCAGGATGTTGCCAGTAACCAGTATTACCAGGGTAGTTTCTGAGAAAATCTTCCATGATTTTGCGCTGTTGTCTATCACTGAACATAGCCCAAAGCACAACATATTCCTGAAAATGGTGCTGATTAATCGGTAAAATTATCTTCTCTTTCCAAGCAAAATCGACAAGTTCTTGAGTCGATTGTATCAAGCCATTTGGTAGATGCTCCGGGTCACACCAAGGGATGACACAACCTGCCTTAATAATGTCTAGCAAGGTTTGTTTGTCACTAACTAAAATTTCCAAATTAGGATTATTTGCAAGAATATCCTTATAGATGAAGTTGCTTGGTTTGCCATTGAGTAGCATTTCGTATTCATCGTCAGACATTCCATTGGAAAAGATTAAACTTTGCAATCGCTCCTTTTCGTTCAACCAGGCTTGGATTGCCGCCTTAAGGGTCGTGATAGCCTGCCCATATTGAGTAACTTTTCCAGCCTTCTCAATTGTTCTCTCTAAATAGGTATATGTGCGACGGTGGATAGCCTGATCTGAGTGACAGTATTGCTGAATTCGTTGAAGACGATTAATTCGATTATCAACAATCTGGAGCCTCTGACGAATCCTGATGGGAGCCGAGAGGATATAAAGATATTCGACCAAGTGACTGACTACATTTCCAGGTTGGGAAAAGGTTTTTAACTTATCAGCTGAAATTTTGTTTGTGCGAACAAATTGTTTAAGGGTGTCCTCAACCTGTTCACATAGTGCTTGTTTTTGAAGACTAGGAGCAATTTCTAAGGGGGTGATACCCACTTTACCGATTAGCACATCGCGGAAGCGAGGCTCTATTTTTCTCTTGCAATCAAAAAAATTGTTAAGTGCCTGTTCTACCCAAGCTTCTGCGTTAGGTGTTGCTGAAGGTAAACCTCCATTTTTTATGCGAATTTCTGCAACTAGCTCATGGATTTCAGCTTCTTTGTCCTGCAAACCATTTTCAATCAAGCGATCCAGCAGAATTTGCTCTTGAGCACCAGGAATATGTGTTCGTAACACATTAGCGTTAGGCTTCTTGACAGGCTTGCCTTTTTGGTACAACTGATTGACGATCGAGTCAAGATATCGGTCTTGTTCTGTCAAGGCTTGAAAGGCTTGATCTCTAGTCACAGGATCCACACCCAGATCAAACCCCCCTTCTTCAAGGGCGATAAACAGTGCCGAGCCCGATGGCAAGGATACACCTTCGGCAAGTGGACTTGGAGCGCAATCGATAAAATTTGCACCTTCGCTCACTGCTGCCATACAGGATAAATAGCTGATACCTGAAGTATGATTGGCTTGAATACCAAAAGCAATATCTGGGTGAGCGGCTTTAACTTCAGCAGTAATAATCTTTGCCATTTCCGGTAGCAGAATTCCCGAGGGATCACCTAAAATAAAGGAATGCGCCCCCAGTTCTTCTCTCATATAGCTGAAAAAGTCCACGATCTCCAGGACATTGTATACTGTGGGGTCTCGCTCTAGGCTTTCATAAACAAAAAGTGCCTGAAAGTGGGCTCCCATCTCCAGTGTTGTTTTGGCAACTTCATTAAAGTGTCGGGGATCATTGTTGGAATGGAAATTCCTGATACCGTCCAAACCTGCTTCGATATGGAGCTTGACACAATCCCTAAGAATATCAGCGGGCTTTGGGCTCATTGTAATCCCATTGTAAGAACGCATAAAACCAAATGTCGGCGTGTCTGGAAGGTGTGACTTTAATTTTCTGATCCCTTCAAAAGGGTGACGTCCTCTCGCTTTCAAGTCAAATAGAGCATTTGCACCACCCGCAATCTCTTGCCAACCTGGAAATTTATTTATTTGAGCATAATACCGGTTTGAAGTAGGGGCTATTGCCTCCATATAATCATGATGTAGTAATCCTCCTACGGCTGCTTGTTGTGCAACTCGAAAGGTCATAAAATTTAGCCTAACTTCACCAAATCCTGTGGGGAATATTTCGTGAGGGGCAAATTTTTTTCGACACAAAATACAACTATCTCCTTGATTATTTATATTCATAATAATCATTCTGATGTCCAAAAAATTAATCCAGTTAAATTTTAAAAACTCGAACGTAACTTAGGAGTTCACGAACAACTTTTTTTGCCGGTTGAATCAATTTCTTGACATCTAACTGCTTCTGCTTGCCTTGGAAATAAAGCGACGACAGCTAAACTAATAAAAGTCAATAACACAATAGTAATAGTTGTCCGATAAATTGGCTTACCCATTTCCTTTACTTCTCAGTTAATCAAAACTGCTCTTATTTTAATCACAAATTTAGAATCTACTCAGTCAAAAGTCACAACAGCATCAGATTCCGATATACCGACAAACTCTGAACTACAGATATCAACATCACGCTTCTCCACAGTAACTGCGGATGCGGTGGAAGATCCTTGGAGGTAGACAGCTCTCAAGTTATATTTACAACCCAGGCTGTTATCCAGTGTCAAAGAGTAGTTGGAAAATTTATCGATCTGGTTATCGAGAAGATTAAGTCCCCAATCATCTTTACCTAAGGGTACTGCATAAAACCCAACTATTGGAAGACTTGTCTTATTACTCAGTCTTAGGGTACGAGACAAACCTGGTATACCAAAGATAATTTCATCCTGTTTGCAGAAGTTTACCGTTTTTTCGTAAAATTCAGGACTACCCTCAAACCAAGCCCGAACTTTTGCTTCAACACCATCGCAGGCACAGTCACACTCACCAGCATTGGTAAATAAGAATTTGAAACTCAAAGGAGGTATAGAGGAGACTGAGATAACATAGGAGTAGTTAAAATTTGCCGGTATTCCAGAGAAATCTGTGACATTTGGCTCCGCCATCCACCAACGGAATGTCATACGGGTATCATCAATAGCAATAGGTTCGATGACTCCATATTGATACTCATTTTCTGGAGTTTCCTGTCGAAATACAATGTAGCCTGAAGGACACTCCGCCTCTCGCGCACCGAAGTACACAAATCGTTTTCCGGCAATCTCTGAACCTTCGTACCAATCTTCTTCCTGAAAACGGCTAACATCACCGATAAAACTCAGATTAGCAGGCTTCGGGTTGCTAAATGGAAAAAAACCTCTGTGAATGTTGACATCTCCCCCCCAACGAATACAGTCAGAGTCTTCCGCAGCAGCAGGATTGCTGGCAAATTGCACTGGTAGGGGTTTTTGTTGAGCTCCTTGGCTATAATTAATTTCCATAAAGCCGTAACCGTTACCCAAGTATCCAAAGTCCCGCAAGCCCAAACCCAAATCCGTATCACTACAACTATGGAGCATCTTAAATGCTCCCCAACGAATACCGTTTGCTGAATCAGCTGGTTTTAAGCCAGTTTCTTCTGGGCAAAATCCCAAATAATCAACTTCTACTTGTTGAATTTTGCGAGGGGAATTATTGAGAATCTTAATTTGTGGTGTGCTTTGGTTGAAAAAAACATAGTACCCCTCTTCAGAGGTTTTACAAAGGTCAACGCTATAGTCGAGAAATTCTTGCTTATCGCTAAACACACCTCTTATATTGTACTTGCAGACTTGGGTATTAGCATCGGAGGGATTAGGGGATGGCAGGGATAGGGGAATTTCCTCATCAACTTTTAACTCTTCTGAAATTTGATTATCACCCCATTTATCTGAACCCAGGGGAACGGCGTAGAATTGAGTTAAAGACGACTCATTAAAATTAGCTAAAGTAAAGTTAATATCATGTCCGGTTGAATACTTATACTTTTGTGAGAATAAGGCAGAGGGCAGAAGGCAGAGGGCAGAAGGGAAGAAAGAAGGTTGCAAGTTAGAAGGATATGATAACTGTTGAGGCGGACATGATATAAGAGATTGAGCGAGGGTTTGACGAGGTAATAAGCAAATAAGAGGTAATCCCATGCTCAACGCTGTTGTCAGTAATTTTGATAAATTTTGGAACATCATAGATTTAATTATAAGCAGAAGGCAGAAGGCAGAGGGCAGAAGGCAGAGGGGAAGAAAGAAGGTTGCAAGTTAGAAGGATATGATAACTGTTTCGGTTGAATACTTACACTTTGGTGACAATAAGGCTCCAGGGCAGAAGGAAAGGAAGAAATTTGCAAGGTAGCAAGGAATTATCACTGTTTATCCGAACTTATGTATGAGGCAGAGGGTAGAGAGTAGAATGTAGAAGGATCTAAGGAAGGATAAGGAAAAAGGTAGTAGTATATAAAGACTTAAATTTTCCTTCTTTTATTATGAGCTATAGAGAGCAATTTATCTGGAACAGAAGTGTTGATTTAGCAGTTAATTGTTACAGTTTAACACAACTCTTTCCAAAATCAGAGCTTTACGGTTTAACCAGTCAAATCAGACGTTCAGCCGTTTCTGTTGCTTCTAATATCGCTGAGGGTTATGGTAGGCGTACTAAAAACGAATACCTTCATTTCCTTTATATTTCTTTGGGATCTTTAAGAGAGCTAGATACACAACTGATAATTGCCCAAAGAGTCAATTTAGCTGATAATCAATTATTTACTCCTTTAATAAAGGAAGTAGAAGAAATGCAGCGAATAATGGTGGCAACTGTTAATAAACTTAAAACTTAAAACTTCTCTGTTTCCTGTTCCCCTCTGATATTATGTCCGGCTAAAGACTTATCATATCCTTCTACCTTACAAATTTCTTCTTTCCTTCTGCCCTCTGCCCTCTGCCTTCTGCCCTCTGCCTTCTTGCTGCCATCGCACATGTGGCGCTCACTTGACGACCCATCGGGATTGGTTGTTAAATAGTCCTTTACCCAAGTACAGCCTCTAGAGAGAAGAGTGTCGAAATTCCCAAGTTGCCAGATCCGAGCTGTGCTGTAGGAAACAGTAGCTAGATATTCACCATCAGAACTAAAATTGACCCGGTCTATGGATTGAGTATCGGCTTGAAAACTAATTAACTTCTCACCTTGTAAATTCCAGAAGTCAACTAACCCATTGGCAGACGTGGTAACCAGTTGCTTACCATCTGGACGAAAGCTGACGCTCTTAACTACATCTTGGTGAGGGAGTTTTAATAATTCATTCCCTTGCAAGTCCCACAGGCGAGCTGTCTTATCAGCAGATGCAGTAACAACCCTTTGGCTATCTGGACTGAAACTCACACTAGTAACTGAGTTTTTGTGTCCCTCAAGTACCCTTATTACATCGCCTTTTAAGTCCCACAATCTAGCAGTGTTATCTCCAGATGCTGTGGCTAAATACTTACCATCCTGACTGAAACTTAGATCTGCAACTCCAGCCTTATGTCCTTGAAACACAGCAATTTCCTTACCCTGTAAATCCCATAATCTCGCAGTATTATCCTCCGATGCCGTGGCAAGATACTCTCCGTCGGGGCTAAATTGCACCCTCAGCACCACATCATCATGCCCTACCAAGACTGCTACCTCCTCACCCTGTATTGTCCACAAATGAACTGTACCATCAGTTAAGGCGATCGCTACATATTTTTTATCTGGGGAGAAGCTAATGTCTACAACCTCATCAATGGTGAAAGGAAACTTTACCAGTTCCTTGCTCTGTAAATCCCATAAAACTGTGCTATTCTCAGATGCAGTGGCTAAATAGCCTTGAGGAGCTGCAAAACTGACCTTAAAAACCTGATGACCGACCCGCTCATGCAAATGGGCAAACTCTTCGGCTTGTAGAGACCATAGATGAGCCATGCTATCCCCAGATGCTGTGGCTAAATACTGACCATTGGGACTAATACTAACGCCGCTAACTTTAATTTTGTTGTTGTTTCCTCTAAATTCCCTGAGTTCCTCGCCCTGTAAATTCCATAAACGGGCAATACCTTCCTGAGAACCAGTGATTAAGGATTGACCATCAGGAGTAAAATTAACATCATTAACCCAACTATCATGTTCAAATTTGGCAATCTCTTGACCTTGCAAGTCCCACAAACGGGCTGTATTGTCTAGGGAGGCAGTGGCTAAAGATTGACCATCGGGACTAAAACTGACGCTCATGACAGCATTGTCGTGTTCATCGAATAGAAGAGTTTCGTTACCTTGCAGATCCCACAAGCGAACTGTGCCATCGAAGGAAGCGGCTGCCAAAGATTGACCATCGGGACTGAAACTGACGCTCATCACACTATCAGATTCCTCAAATACAGCTTGCTGATTACCCTGCAAATCCCACAGACGAATTGTGCCATCTAAGGAAGCTGTTGCCAAAGATTGCTCCTTGGGATGGAAACTGACGCTCATCACCGGTAGCTCAGGATCATGCCCTTGGAAAAGAGCCTTTTGGTTACCTTGTAAATCCCATAAACGAGCCGTGCCATCCTCTGATGTAGTTGCCAAATATTCACCATCGGGGCTAAAACTCACCCCAAGAACTTTCCCTTGATGTCCTTGGAAGAGAGCCTTTTGGTTACCTTGCAAATCCCATAAACGAGCAGTACCATCCTCCGATGTGGTTGCCAGGTATTCACCATCAGGACTAAAACTGACCCTGACTAAGGCATTTTCGTGTCCCTGTAGACGGTTAATTTCCTGGACTTCGTTGGTGGTACGTTGCAGTGTTGCTTGGACTTGCTGACGGAGATCAGGAGCAGGTGGCAGCAACATGTGCTTAAGTTTGACTGCAGCACTGAGACTATTAACTAGTGCCTCTAGCTTCTGTTCCGAGGATAAGTAGACTTTCGCAGAAGCGATCGCACTTTTAATTTGACCAATGCTGGCTTGTCTTGATTGATAGGTAGCGAATAGAGCTAAGCTAGCCATAACGATACCAGCTGCCACCGATCCAATCGCAATCTGACGAGCCTGCTTTAACTCTAGCTGCCTATTTTCTTCTCTTTCTTTGAGCAAGAGATCGCGCAACTCTATGGCGGTTGTAATAAATTCTTGTTGTTTCGTTGTCGGCAAGGGCTTTTTTTGCTTTTCTTCAGTTTCTTGTAGCCAATTTTGGGCGATTGCCAGTTCACCACCTCGTAACAGTAAATCCTCACTACGATCTTCTTCCTCCCACTCCAGGGCTCTTTGAGACCATTTTGTGTGATGGCGTAAGTGTTCCCTGTCAGTATCGATAGTTCTCACTAATTGTTTAAAATTGGCGTTAAAGTCCCCCTCATTTTGATTAAAATCAATCCACTGCACCTTAGCTAACTCTGGAAGCAAATTTGCTGGGTTTACTTGCCGATGCAGCACTGTGACAAAGCGCTTATTTAGTGAAGCCGCATACTCTACCTCATCTTTACAATAGGGCGAATTTAACGAATGGGGTGAAAGGATAAACAAAATGTTATCGCAAGTGTTAATTCCCTGCTTAATCTCCTCTGCAAAATCTGACCCTGAGGCAATACTTTCCTGATCAAACCATGTCGTCTTTCCCTGAAGTTGCAGTTCATCATTGAGCTTACGGGCAAAGTCGGAATCTTTACGAGAATAGGAAATAAAGACATCTAGTGAGATTGCTGGGGGTTGCCGCAAACTTTCTTCAATAAATTCTGCCATTAATGGTGTCGGTAAATGTTGGGTTCTCCCCTTTGCTACCTTCAACCATGCCTCAGCGCTCCGCAGGTTATACCCTCGTAGCAGAATACTAGAATTGGAGTATTGCCGCTTCCACTTCAGCGCTTTGGTCAGCAATGTCTTATGCTCGTCATAGTAAGCTGCATCCTCTTCCAAAATCCTTAACAGTTGGCTTTCATCGAGCAGGTAATCCTCTTCTTTCACATTGTTCGTTAGGTCAATATAATGCAAAGTCTGTAGAGCCGAAGGCACAGTTGCAGGGTCAGTCTCCCGTACCAGTATGGGAATAATCCGCTTATTGAGAGACGATGCTAAATCTAATTCTTGCTGACAGTAAATCGAGTTGAGGGAATCCGGGGAAAGCAGATAGACTAAATTATCTGTTTGTTCAATGCCCCGGTTAATTGCTTCTTCAAAGTCTTCCCCGGTTTGAATATCCGTTGTATTAGTCCAAACCGTAATACCTTCTCTCCTCAAACTATTGCGAATCTTCTCCATCGTTGCCCTATTCTCATTGCTATAGGACAGGAATACCTGAGTCATCAAGTTGTCACCATTTTTGATGCTTTCGGTAATAAATTCACAGTGTAAATCCGTGGGAATACAAGGGGGTTGTTTGTCTTTAAACCTGACTTTTAACCAAGCTTGAGCCTGCTGTTTTTCTTCTCCCGTTAACAGATAACTCGTTTTTTTTTTATTCTTCTCCCATCTCAGCGCCTTCTCTAACAATCGGGTATGCTGCTCCACATAATCAGCCTGACGCTGGAATAATGCAATTAAACCTGCCAGGGACTGCTCAAAATCATCGATTCCCTCCCGAAAATACACCCAATTAATCTTGCCAATCGTCGGATGCATATTGGGAAAGCTAGAATGTCGCCCTTTAGCTTTGTAGGCTTCCCACTCTTCATCTGTACCCTTTGGCTTTCTCTGCTGCCAGGTTTCCCGACTAATTTGCTCGACATGCAATAAAGGAATAATTCGCTTATTGCGTTTAATTGCCAACTCAATTTCTTTGAGACAGTAGGGGGAATTGATTGCATGAGGTGCAATGACAAACAGGAAGTTATGGGACTTCTCAATCCCATCATCAATTTGATTTTGAAAATCTACTCCCAAGGGAATATCATTTTGATCAAACCAAATTTTAAACCCTGCTTCTAGCAATCGAGTATACAGTTTTTTACCAAAAGCTAGACTATCAGCTCGTCCGTAGGAGATGAAGGCATCGAACAAATATTGCATTTTCTGGCAGTCGCACCAATTTGCCTAAAATAGTAGGAGTAATATTACTACAGTTTTCCGAACTGATGCA
>JAAHHL010001260.1 GCA_010672185.1 Caldora sp. SIO3E6
TCAGCTGTCAGCTGTCAGCTTTCAGCTTGAAGATTACTCAGGGATTTTCCGCAACAATGCCAGCTTTTTGAGCCACTCATATTCATTTCCTTGCACAACACCAGGCTTATAAACCGCTGAAAGCATTTTCTGGCATGGCTTACACACTTATTCAGCAAGCCCTACTTAACCAATCTTGATTTAACGCGCGATCGCTTTCCCCGTATTCAAGGAGGCACTTTATATATAAGCGCACACTTTACCTAGCATACATGTAATAATAACAAAAAATAACAGCGATCGCACTTGCACTAAAATGCTACCGTGACCCATCAAGAACTACTCAAAACCATCAACGACCTACTTCCTCAACAGTCACTGGAAAAACTTGAGGCAATTCTTGGTTGGCTTGAGCAAGAGGATGATGCTTTTGAGAAGCGGCTGCGTGCTGATGTTGATGCTGGAAAGCTAGACCAACTTATTGCTGATGTTATTGCTGAAGACGAATTGGGAGAGACAATATTATAGGAATGACAGGCAAGATGCGAAGTTCCACAATAGTTTTACAATTCAAAAATTACACCTTAAAACTCGAAATTTCTTGCTCTAAACTTTGAGCAGCATCATTCAACTGTTCCAAAGCCAGGTTAGTTTCACTTAGGGAATCCGCTGTTTGCTGAGAAGCTTCGTATAGTTGCACCATTGCCGCACTGATTTCTTGAGCACCTTGAAACTGATTTGCCATGCCTTGATTAACAGTTTCAAACCGTGGGGTAAAGCTTTGCACCTGTTGGATAATCTTTGCTAATTGCTCACTAATGTGATGCACATCTTCGACGCTATTAACTACTTCTTGAGAAAACTTATCCATTTCCATCACTCCACTGGAAACTGCCGATTGCATACTTTTCACCATCTGTTCAATTTCCAAGGTAGCGATCGCCGTTTGGTCTGCTAAGCGGCGGATTTCTCTGGCAACGACAGCAAAGCCTCTACCATACTCTCCTGCTTTTTCCGCTTCAATGGCAGCGTTGAGGGATAACAAATTGGTTTGGTCTGCCACCTTAGTAATGGTAGTGATAATGCTATTGATGGTGTTGGCTTTTTCACTGATTACTCCTAGCTTGGCAGAGATGGAACTGGTAGCATTTACTAAATGCTCCATCGTCGCTTCCATACTTAAAAGACCCGTTTGGCTATTGCTAGCAGCCGTTGCCGTTGCTTCCGAGACAGCGGCAAATTCCTGGATAGTATGAGCTAGCTGTTCAGAAGTAGAGGCAATTTCCTTAGTTGTAGTGACAACTTGATTGGTAGAGGCAAGTTGTTCATTCAATGTCGCTTCTAACTCTTTACCCGTAGCAGCAATTTGGGTGGTAGAAGTAGTTACTTGAATTCCAGATTGCTGGACTTGGCTAATCAAGGAATTCAGGTTTCGAGTCATAATTTGGAAAGCAGCCAATAATTGTCCAATCTCATCATTAGAGATTACCTCCACTGTTTTCGTTAAATTACCAGCTGCTACTTGCTCTACTGCCTCAACTGCTGTTTGGATAGGTTGGGTAAGGGAACGGGTAATCCATCTCAAAATAAGTAAGACAATCAGCAGACTAATTAGGGCAATAACTACCACTCGGAGCATGGTTTGCAAAATTGGCGAGAGGATTTCCTGCTCCGAAACCTGCATGATAATTTTCCACTCACCAATTTCAATAGGTGCTCCAGCGAAAAAATATCTTTTTTGCTGGATTGATTCTTTGATAAATTGGATATTTTCTTGGTCTGATGTTGTTGGAGGAAATAAAGTATCAAATATTTTTTGGTAACTAGTATCCTTAACCATCTGGGTTTGTAAACTAGTATCCATTGTCGCAGCAATGATTTTACCGAGTCTACTGACTAGGATAAATTCTGTTTTTTTGTAAGATCCTAATTGTTTTAAAAACTTATTGATATCGTCCAAGGCTCGGTCAACCCCAGCAATCCCTTGGAATTCGCCATCAATTACAATAGGATAGGTTTGTTCTACAATGAGTTTACCCTCATAAGGATAGGGTTCGGTAATCATATATTTGCTTGAAGCGCCGGAGAGAAACTTTTCCTTGACTCCTTGGTAATAAAGGCTGGTTTCCATATCAACGAGAGGAGTTAGCTTAATTTGATTGGAATTTGCCTGTTGTTTAAACCACTGGGGTAGTTGCTCCCGAAACCAATAGGGTAAAAATCTGCCGTTATCATCAAGTCCACTCTGATTTTGACCAACTGCCTGCAAATATTCGTGATCCTTTTGATCCGCATTGGGTTCGTAGCCAAAGTAAGCTCCTGTAAATTGAGGATTTTTGACCAAAACTTGTTTAGCATAGTTGCTAGACGCTGCTCTTTGGCCAAATAAACCATTTTCTTCAGCTAATGCCATAGTTTTGACCACAGTAATAGCTTCTAAGTTACTGGATTCAATTTCTTGAGCCACCTCAGTTAGATTAGTCAAAATATTGAGTTGAGTACTCTCCCGCAACACATCATACATTTCCTTGAGCAAAAATAATG
>JAAHHL010001261.1 GCA_010672185.1 Caldora sp. SIO3E6
TCCAAAGCTTGCCAATCTACAGTTAATTCTTTAGTTAGAGGTAACTGACGGTAACTAATGCCAAAATCCTGTAGAGAACCCTGACCACTACCTCGCAAACCAATTACTTCTTCTAAGGTATCGTAAGGAGCACCAGCAACTGCTAACATTTCCTCACCAGGACGGAGGACACCAAATAAGCAGCAAGCGATCGCATGGGTTCCGGAGACAAATTGTACCCTAACAGCAGCCGCTTCTGCTCCCATAACTTCGGCAAATACCTGATCCAAAGTTTGGCGTCCTAAATCATCATGACCATAACCGGTGACTCCTGCAAAGTGATGGACACCCACGCGGTGATTTCGGAAGGAGTCCAGCACCTTGTTGAGATTTTCCTTAACTGCGAGGTCAATTTCATAAAAAGTCGGCAACAGTTCCTTTTCTGCCGCTTTTAATTGTTGAGAGCTATTCATTCACAAATACAAAGTAGTGACAGTACTGAGATTAGTTCATTCCCAATTCTCCATTCTTAATTCTTAATTCTTAATTCTTAATTCTCTTCTCAATTTCCCTGAACAACCTGCTTCATTGTCGTGAGCTTCTCCAAACTAATCATGCCTCGACGATATCCTTTCTGATTAGATATTCCCAGAAAAACCGAATCTCCCCATTTCGGATTGCGTGAAAAACGTGGTGAGGAGTTAATGTAGACTAAGGCACTATCGATACCTAAGGCAAATTGGCGGCTTTCCTGGTAAGATTCTGTAACCAAACAGTCGGCATGACCACTACTGTGTTGATTCATCCAAGCGATCGCTGATTCTAGGTGCTCGACTTCCTTAAAAGCGATGATCTTACCAAGGTAAGGTTGGCTCCACTCCGATTCTGCTGCTAAGGTCAACTGCTCAGGAAATTCAGCCACCAGTTTGGCATCACCTCTGAGTTGGAAGCCTTTTTGCTTGAGGCTTTTCCACAGACTCTGCCAAGCAGAGGGATTGGCATCACGATTAATCAGAATTTTTTCAATGGCATTGACTGGGTCTGGTTCACTAGCTTGGCTGTCTAGAACTATCCACTCTACCATGTCCAGTTTGCCAGTGGCAGACCAGTAAAGGTAACAGTTGCCCATCGCCGACCTCAAAACCGGTACAGTTGCTTGCCGCATCACTTGCTCTAATAGGGTTGGTCTTCCATAGGGAATAACCAAATCTAGATATTGGCTTTGAGTGATTAAGTCTCGAATGGAAGTTCCCTGCTCTGAGGATAATATTTCTAAACATCCAGGGGGTAAACCAGTTTCCTCCAGGGCTACTTTTAATGCCTGAGCAATCACCAGGTTAGAGTTGCTGGCTTCACTCCCACCTCGGAGAATCAGACTATTACCAGTTTTAAGGCAAAAACCTGCCGCGATCGCACCTAACTCAGGAAATGCTTCATAGATTAAGGCAATTACCCCCAAAGGCATTAACTGGCAGTAAGTTTGAGCATTGTCCAGTTGATAGGAGGCATTCATTACTCGCCGGATAGGATCTGATAACTCTCCTAGCCTTTGCAAGATACCGATGGATCTCTGGAGGCGCTCTGGTGTTAGCTTGAGCCAATCCGAAATTAGTTCTGGTACTGCCATTTCTCGGCTAGTTTCCAAGTCGAGAGTGTTGGCTTCTAAAATATCATCAAAGGAGTCTTTCAGTGCTTGAGCCATTGCTTGAACACCGCGAGAACGTTCTATTCCTTTAGTCGTTGCCAACACCAAAGAAGCTTGGTGAGCTTGGGCTATTGCCTCAGTAGGTTTGGGGGAAAAATCATAGACTTCCATGACTATTTTCTGTTAACGTCGGTACGTTAACCAGAACATCAATGCGGGGATTAAGGCTAACAACACTGCTAACAAAGCCCAGAAAATAATGTTGTTCTTGTCGTACAGTGCTAGGGGTAGCCAGACAATCAGCAGTATTAGGACAATTAATATCGCTACTGGCAGGTAGTTTTCCCCAATCTTAGCATTGGCTGTATTCCAGCGATTTCCTGTCCAACGCCAAGCTTTTTTGTAAGGATAGCTTGTGGACAGTTGCTCAATCATATACCCATTTTCTTCCACGACAAAGATTTGCTGACAGCGGTTGCAGCCAAAGGCTTCTGTCAGGGTAATGGGGACTAAACATCCCCGCCGTCTACAAGGACAGGGATATTCCGTATTTAAGTCAATCTTTTGAGTTTTTCGAGATCCCACAAGCGCTATTCACAACCCAAATACTTTGTGCCAAGATTCCCCTAAGCCTTTTGAGGGTATAGTTGGTTAATCAGATTTTTCTGGGCTATCACCAATCCTGACTGAACGATGCCGAGCAAGTACCCATGTTCGTTATTTTAACGCTTTCACTAGAACTTGGCCAAGGTCTACAAGGGAATGAACCACAAAGACACTAAGGACACATACCGAAGGTGGATCGGAGCATGCCGTGCTGGTGCGCACGTCGGACCACGGTGAGTTGCTCGGGGCACACGGCGGCTTGCACCAGAAGTGGTTCAATCTCTACGACGAGG
>JAAHHL010001262.1 GCA_010672185.1 Caldora sp. SIO3E6
CACTCTCTCCCTCCACCCCGCTCTCCCGATCTCGAGCAGCAGAATACCAGAGCCTTCCCCCATAACAAAGCCATCGCGCTCGAGATCAAAGGGACGACAAGCTGTCTGGGGGCTGTCATTACGGGTAGACAAAGCTTTTGCCGCCGCAAAGCCAGCAAGACCCAAGGGAGTAACCGCCGCTTCAGTTCCACCACAAATTATTGCTTGGGCATAGCCTCGCTGTACTAAGCGGAAGGCATCTCCTACAGCATGGGAGCCAGCAGCACAGGCCGTTACAGTACAACTATTAGGTCCTTTAGCACCGGTATGAATTGCCGTTTGACCCGCTGCCATATTGGCAATCATCATCGGAATCATAAACGGACTACACCTAGAAGGTCCTTTATCCAAGTAGATTGCTTGCTGGTCTTCTAAGACCTTAAGACCACCGATGCCCGTACCAATTATGACACCTACTTGTTGAGCATTCAGGTCATTGATCTCAAACTGCCCATCCTTTAAAGCTTGCTTGCTGGCAGCAACCCCAAATTGAGCAAAGCGATCCATACGCTTTGCCTCCTTACGAGTCATATACTCTTGGGGCTTGAAGCCTTTGACCTCACCAGCAATACGGCAATCGTGAGCGGAAGGGTCAAATAAAGTAATTTCCGCAATGCCATTGCGTCCACTCAACAACCCTTCCCAATATTCAGCCAGGGTATTTCCCAGCGGTGTGATCGCGCCGAGACCTGTGACAACGACGCGCTTGTGTTCAAAATTAGTCATGATGCCTAGTAAAACAGGGCTTACACACCCATAATGCTCCAACTACCGATGACATATGCTCGTTAAGCAGGAGTTTCTAATTTCTCCGAAATGTGCTCTACAGCAGCTCCGACGGTAGTAATTTGTTCAGCTGCTTCGTCAGGAATTTCAATATCGAACTCTTCTTCTAAAGCCATTACTAGTTCCACGGTATCCAGGGAATCGGCGTTTAAATCGCTGGCAAAGTTGGCTTCGGGGACTACCTTTTCTTCATCAACGTCGAGTTGGTCTTTAACTATCTCCCTAACTTTCTTAAAAATCTCTTGGTTCATCAAAATATTCCTCAATCTGATCACTAAGGCTTTGTCAGCAGTTTTACCTAGCTCTTTTGCATCTTCCATCTTATCCGAAAGAAGGGGCGTTGAGAATGAAGAATGGGGAATGGGGAATGGAGAATGGGGAATGGGGAATGGGGAATGGGGAATGGGGAATGGGGAATGGGGAATGGGGAATGTGAGTTTTATCCTTTCTTGCCAATCCCCAGATACTCGCGCAGACGTGCCTGTACTTGGTGATAGAAAGTTGGATCTTCTCCTTTGAGTCCCATCAAACTGTAGAGTTGTACCAAATTTTCTTGTCGCCCTTTGAGTTGATACTCTCCCATAGGAACCACTTCAACCTCATCCTGCACCAGTTGGTAGAGGGACTCAGTTATCAGAATATCAGTTCCCAGTTTTCCCGTTAAACCCTCAACTCGACTAGCAACGTTCACTGCATCTCCGATTACCGCATATTCCCGCCTGCGGAAGGAACCAATATCCCCAGCGATTAATTCCCCAAAGTTGAGACCAATACCATTAAAGAATAGTTCTTGCCCTTCCTCTTGCCATTGTTGCTGCAACTCTACCAAGGCTCGCCTCATACGGAGAGCCGCTCGAATGGCTCGCATCGCATCATTTTTTTCTCCGTGGGAAATGGGAGAGCCAAATTCTGCCATCACCGCATCACCGATGAATTTGTCCAAAGTGCCTCCCTCGGCCAAAATTGCTTCTACCATGGCATTGAGGTAGGTGTTGAGTTGCTCTACTAATTCCTCAGGCTCTAACTTGAGAGACAAAGTAGTAAAACCCCGGACATCGGAAAATAAAATAGTGGCCTTGAGTTTGCGTCCTTTGAGTAGTGCTTGGAAATCATCGGCGTGTTGTGTGAGAATCTCGTTGACAATGGGGGCAGCAACGTAACGTCCTAGGGTGCGGTATAGGCGTAATTTCTCTAGTTGCTCTCGAATCGCTCCTGTGGCTAAAGAGGAAATACCAGTTAGGGCGATCGCAATTATTGGTAAAGCTGTGGGTAAAATTAGTCCACCGTAGGTAAAACTCAGATAACTGATACCTCCCCAAGCAACCGCTATCCCTAAAGCTGCTAGCAATTGCACTACAGGTTTTTTGAGCCAATTACTGAGTAATACTCCTGTTCCTCCTATTCCCAAGAACACCAGAAATCCTCGTAGTGGTGTATTCGGCAAAGCCTGCGCGATCGCACGACCTTTCATTAAAGTAGCGATCGCATTGGCATGGAGTTCAATTCCTGGCAGAATATCGGAAAAGGGGGTGCGTTTCAAGTCCTGTAAAGAGCTGGCTGTTGCTCCAATTAGTACTATTTTGTCCTTAAAAGTTTGGTCTCTCTGATGAACTTTCCAGTTGGTAGAGTCAAGGACCTGCCAAAATGACACTTGCTTGAAAGTACCAGGAGGACCGTAGAAAAAAATCTCCTTGCCGA
>JAAHHL010001263.1 GCA_010672185.1 Caldora sp. SIO3E6
TCCTGCCTCCTGCTTCCTGCCTCCTGCCTCCTGCTTCCTGCCTCCTGCCTCCTGCCTCCTGCCTCCTGCCTCCTGCCTCCTGCCTCCTGCCTCCTGCCTCCTGCCTCCTGCCTCCTGCCTTCTTTCATTAATTTATGTTTCTCTGTCTTGACTACTGTATTATTTTTTACAATAAAGTAATTTCTTCCCATTCTTCGATATTTTGAGTTGAGAAATCATTAGAATAATTAATTTGTTTCAATAAAAGTCTCTCGACTAACAAATCTGCTATATCAACAATACTAATACCTTCAATGAGTCTTTCCATCGGCAGATCAAATTTCAGTTCTCTTTGCACTAAATTGCGCAATTCAACTGCTACCAAAGAATCAAGCCCCATACTAGTTAAAGGTTGCTGGATGTTTATTTGAGAATCATTCATTCCTAACAGGCCAGAAATTTTTATTTTGAGGTAATCGATCAAGATTTTTTCTCCTTCCTCTGGTGAAGCTGCTTGCAACTGTTCTAAAAGCTGTTCATTTTTAGTTTCTGTTACTCCTGAAATCAAAGCCTCCAAAAATGGCAGCTTCTGCCCACTAGGTAGCTGCCGGACAAACTTTGACCAATTGATCGGCAAAACTCCCACCTGGGTTGGAGACTCTGATAGCAATAAACCCAATGCCTGCATTCCCTGTTCTGGTTCAATAGTACTGATACCACTGCTCTCCAACCGCTGCTGATTGGGACTATCTAAACTAGCTGCCATGCCTGCTGAAGCCCAAGTTCCCCAGTTGATACTCAACCCTGGCAATCCCATACCGCGACGATAGTGAGCTATTGCATCCATAAAAGCATTAGCTGCGGCATAATTTCCTTGCCCCGAATTTCCCAGCATCGAAGCCATTGAGGAGAAACAGACAAAGAAATCTAAGGGTAAATCTTGGGTTAGTTGGTGCAAATACCAAGTCCCTTGTACCTTTGGTGCCATCACTTTGGTAAACTGCTGCCAACTCAGCTTTTGCAATACCCCGTCATCTAATACTCCCGCAGCATGAATTACTCCTTTGAGTGGGGGTAAGGATGCCTCTATCTGTTGGAAAATTCTAGCGACATCTTCTTTAAGAGAAATATCTCCCAACAAAACCGTGACTGAGGCTCCTACTGTTGCCAATTCCTTAATAATTTTTGCTGCCGTTTCCTTGGGAGCACGACGCCCAGTTAAAACGATATTTCTCGCTCCTTCAGTTACCAGCCATTGGGCTACTTGCAATCCTAAGGCTCCTAATCCTCCTGTAATCAAATAACTACCTTGTGATTGGATGGACTTTGGCTCACCTGTGACTTCTGGCATCGACACCACTACCTTGCCTATATGCTTAGCTTGCTGCATATATCGGAAGGCAACGGTAATTTGTGTACTGGGGAATACTTTGTAGGGTAAAGGTTTGAGTTTTCCTTGGTTCCATCCCTGGGTTAATTCTTCCGATAATTGAGCCATGAGACCTGGTTGTTGGGAGTGAACGAAATTTTGGGTGGGATTTCTTGAGCTTTGTGTCCAAAAATTATAAGTTATCTCTTCTCCCGAACTTCGTTCCGCTGCGCTAACAGCTTCCTCAGCTCCCTCAGCTCCCTCAGCTCCCTCAGCTCCCCACCCTTTTTTTCGCTCACCTGGTTGTTGTTGGACTACTTCTCCTAAATCAAAGGGAAAATAGCTAATATCTGCTCGTTTTTGGCATACTTGTTCTTTATCCCAAATCCCAATTTTGCCGATTTCGATAAATCTGCCTCTAGGAGCTAATACTTCCAAACTCTGGGGAATAAATTCTCCATTGAGGCTATTGAGAACTACATCTACCCCTTTTCCAGCAGTAAACTCCTTGATTTCTTGGGCAAAATCTAGGGTGCGGGAGTTCATAATGTGTTTAATGTCCAGGGATTGGAGGAATTCCCATTTACTGGGACTGGCGGTGGCAAAGATTTGGGCTCCTGCAAGTTGCGCTATTTGTACTGCAGCTTGCCCGACACCACCAGCTGCGGCATGAATTAAGACTCGCTCTCCTGGTTTAATTTTGGCTAAGTGGTGCAATCCATAGTAGGCAGTAAGGAATGTTAGGGGTAGGGTAGCCGCTTCCGTGAAACTCATTAGTTTGGGCTTAGCTATGACATACTCAGTGGGAGCCGTGATGAAACTGCTGAAGGCGTCGTGGAGCATAGTTGCCATTACTTCATCTCCTACTTGCCAGTCTGAGACTTGTGCTCCAACTGCGGAAATTTTTCCAGCACATTCAAATCCAAAGGTGAGTTCCTCCGCACTAGTGATCCCTAGGTGTTCGGCATAGTAGTCTTGGAGTAATCCGAGGGCATTGAGCACGTCTCGGAAGTTGAGTCCAACTGCGGCTACTTCGATTTCCACTTCGTTGGGTTTGGGAGCTGTTCGCTTTATTGGTTGCCAGTTAAGATTATCTATCACTCCGTATGCAGGCAGTTTTAATTGCACTGGTTGGGCGGCTGAAGTAATTTGCTTTGGCTGTGGTTTTGCA